>JAYVXE010000090.1:0-2285 GCA_043785395.1 Burkholderiaceae bacterium
TCGTCAGCGCCCTGTACCAAAATTTGCCAGTCAATGGCAGCGAGCTGGTGCTGTTTGACATCAACCGTTCGGTCAAATTCAGCCCCTTGTTCAGCCCCAGCGCCTATGCCGCATTGGACAGTTTGCTGCCCCCACTGCCACAGCACTACCGCTTGAGCGTGGTCGCCAATGCCGCGCCTGGCAGCAGCGCAACACAAGAGCGCTCCTATGCCCCCGGCACGGCACAGCCCAGCCTGCGCCCGCTCAAGCAGCCCTACCCGCGCGATCTTTATTCGCTCTCACACATCGCCCTTCCCTTCCCCATGGACGACCCCTTGTACGGCCTCAGCCCCGACCCCAAAACCCAGGACGACTACGGCGTCAACCTCGGCGTGCAAGCCCCACGCGGTGAGCGCGACGCGCTGATCGTTGGAGGTGACGCGCTGCTGCGCGTCACCTCCAACCCCTTTTTCCCCTACCTGCTGGAAAAAATCGAGGCCAGCCTAGCCGCTGCGCCCACCCAAAGCACCCAAGGCACCCAGGCTGGCCAGGCAGCGCCCCGCACACCGCCGCACTGAGGACGCCCCCCGCATCGGCCAAGCCAGCCGCTGCGCCTGCTTATGATCCAGGCCTTGCCGCCAGCGTCACGCTGGTGCGCCGCGCCCCTTTTGCCCACCGCCCACAGCCAACCGCCCCCGCCCACTGACCTGCCATGTCCACCGTTTTCAACTTCACCTTCGTCCCCTGGTTTCGCTCGGTTGCGCCCTACGTTCACATGCACCGTGGCAAGACCTTTGTTGTTGGCGTCACCGGCGAGGCGATTGCGGCCGGCAAACTGCCCAGCATTGCGCAAGACCTGGCACTGATCCAAAGCATGGGCGTCAAAATCGTACTGGTGCACGGCTTTCGGCCCCAGGTCAATGAACAACTCGAAGCCAAGGGCCACCAAGCGCTCTACTCGCAAGGCCAGCGCATCACCGACAGCGTGGCGCTCGACTGCGCACAAGAGGCGACCGGCCAATTGCGCTATGAAATCGAGGCCGCCTTCAGCCAAGGCCTGCCCAACACGCCCATGGCGGGCTCCACCGTGCGCATCATGTCGGGCAACTTCATCACAGCACGCCCGGTCGGCATCGTCGACGGCGTCGACTTCAAGCACTCCGGGCTGGTGCGCAAAGTCGACACCGCAGGGATATTGCGCGCACTTGACTTCAGCGCCATGGTGTTGCTGTCGCCCTTTGGTTTTTCGCCCACGGGCGAGGCCTTCAACCTGGCGATGGAAGAAGTCGCCACCAGCGTTGCCATTGAGCTGCAAGCCGACAAACTGCTGTTCCTGACCGAAATCCCCGGCATCCGCAAGCAGCCCGAGGCCCCGGCCAGCGAAGACAACCCTGTCAACACCGAGCTGCAACTGGCCAGCGCCGAAGCCCTGCTCGCGCGCCTGCCAGCGGCGCTGCAACCAAGCGACACCGGTTTTTACCTACAGCACTGCGTCAAAGCCTGCAAGGCCGGGGTCGAGCGCAGCCACATCCTGCCGTTTGCGGTAGACGGCTCGCTGCTGCTAGAGGTTTATGTGCACGACGGCATCGGCACCATGGTGATCGACGAAAAACTGGAGAGTCTGCGCGAAGCCAGTGGCGACGACGTGGCCGGCATCCTGCAACTGATCGAGCCGTTCGAGAAAGACGGCACCCTGGTCAAGCGCGACCGCACCGAAATCGAACGCGACGCCGCCCTGTACTCCATCGTCGAACACGACGGCGTGATCTTTGCCTGCGCCGCGCTCTACCCCTACCCCGAAGCCAAGACCGCAGAGATGGCGGCCCTCACCGTCTCACCGCAAAGCCAGGGCCAGGGCGACGGCGAAAAAATCTTGAAACGCATCGAACAACGCGCCCGCGCCAGCGGCCTGCAAAGCATCTTCGTGCTGACCACCCGCACCATGCATTGGTTCTTAAAACGCGGCTTCGTCCCGGTCGACCCCGACTGGCTGCCCGAGGCACGCAAGCGCAAATACAACTGGGACCGGAAAAGCCAGGTGCTGGTAAAGAAGCTGGTGGCCTAGGAGCGATAGGCTGGCGGTCAAATGGCGCCCAAACGACGCCCAAACGGCGGATGCAAGGGAATATTCATGAGACCCAGTCAGAGCAACGCAGATTTACCAGCCGTGTCGGCCCATGCCTTTAGGACTTACGCAAAATTGTCCTGGCTAGGAGCCTGTCGGACTTGGGCGTCGAAAGCGAAAATCGGCCCCAGCGAGGACAGTTTTTGCCGGATTTGCAGGCCCATAGCCCCGCTATGGGTCA
>JAYVXE010000091.1:0-7617 GCA_043785395.1 Burkholderiaceae bacterium
GCGCTCGCCCCCTCAAGGGGGCGCACCCGGTGGCCTGGCAGAGCCAGATCCACGGGTGCACTGGAAGCGGCGCGCTCGTCTCGCGGCGCGGTTTCATCGTTCGGGGCGCTTGGCCCATGCATGACAGTTAGCTCTGCGCTTGGCCCAGCACTTAGCTCTGCGCTTGGCAGTCCGACAGCAAAGTCTGCTCGCTCGCCGTGTGGTCCGCCGCCATGAAAGCCAACTGCCCGCTGCCGCCCTTGGTGTACCAGCGCAGGCTGTTTTGCTCATCCAGCGCGATATAGCGCGCCCCCGAGCCGGTGGGGCGCGACTGTAGAAGAACGGTATTTCCGTCATAGTGCAGCGCGGCAAAAGACGCCCCCTTCTTCTTCACATTCAGGTAGGCCACTTGCAACAAAGTGCCCGCCTGGCAGCGGTAGACCACGGTCTGGCTGTTCCAGCCCAGCCCAGGAATTTCGGCCAAACTGCGGGGCGCAGCGACAGCGGCCTGGACGGCCGGCGCGGCCAGTGCGGGTGCTGCGGGCGCGGCGACAGATGTAGCCGGCGCCAGCGCTACAGACGGCGTGGACGGCGTGGACGGCGCAGCGCAGGCCGACAAGAACAAAGAAACCGCCGAAACCCCTAAAAAAACGCGCATGAACTGCTCCTGGCAAGTGGTAGTGCAGGGCAGCATAGCGCGAACGGGCGCACCAACACCTATGGCGCAGCCCCAGCGCAGCCAAAGTCGCCCGACCCAACGGCCTGCTTGGGCGTGCGACAATCGCAGGCTGTGGAACCTCGGCCATGCAGGTCAGCCCAGGCCCCCATCATCGGCATGGGGGCGCGCCCAACGCGGCGCGCTTCAGCTGGTGTACAGGTTGCGGTTCCCACAAAAGGGCCTCTAGCTCATGTTGGTTAGAGCAGCGGACTTAAAGAATGCATTCCTAAGACTCAGGCGAGGACGGAATGCCTTGATTGGGTTGCCTTGGGGTAAGTTCACTCTGCCCCTTGGTAGAACTGTTCAAATTCGGGGAAACCTCTGATGGGCAACCATCGTGGCAATCCCGAGCGAAGCTCTCATGCGAGAGAACGTGTAGAGACTGTACGGACAGGTCGTAAAGACAAGAGACAGTCCAGACCACAAACCCGAAAGGGGCGGCGAAAGCCGTAGTTGGTAAGCATAATCCGTTGGTGCCGAGTTCGACTCTCGGGGGGCCCACCAAACACCAAAGCCGCCGTGGAAATCCACGGCGGCTTTTTTTATGGCCGGCCCAAACCCCAGGGGTGGTCGCCAGCATTCGCGGGCGCACAAACTGCAACCCATCAAATTTGATTTACTTTGACTTAACGTGGCCCACCCCCGTAGCACCTACGGTGCTCGCCCCCTCAAAGGGGGCGCACCCAGTGGCCTGGCAGAGCCATATCCACGGGTGCACTGGGGGCGGCGCGGTTTCATCGCTCGGTGGTGCTTGGCCAGTGCATGACAGTTAGCGGCTCGCGCTGATCGGGACAGGGTTATTTTTAAGCAAAATAGGCCTCTAACGCATATTTAGCTTGCGCCAAAAGCTATTAATTTAATAGCAATCAATGTTTTGACTTTGCGCGCAGCGCCCCAGCCTATCCGTCAGGGCCACCCGCGCGCCAATCAACCCACCCGCATTCACCCGCCCAGCCCTTCTTGCTCGGGTTTTTCGCCTGATTTACACCCCAGCCGTCCAACATGGGGGGTTACAGGTTCACGTCCCGCTGGGCCTGCGCGGCCTTGCCGAGCGGCGCGGCACCACTAAAATCCCAGCATGCTCGACATCACCCTGCTCCGAAAAGACCTGCCCGGCGTCATTGCCCGGCTGCAAACCCGCAAAACCCCCCAGACCTTCCTCCAGGTCGACGCGTTCACCACCTTGGAGACTGAGCGCAAGGCCTTGCAGACCCGCACCGAAGAGCTGCAATCCCAGCGCAACACACTGTCCAAACAGATTGGCCAGCGCAAGGCCAAGGGCGAGAGCACCGACGACACCATGGCGGCGGTGAATGGCCTGAAAGAAGAGCTGGACGCGTCCGCCACCCGCCTCGACGCTTTGCAGTCCGAGCTGAACGCCTTGCTGCAAGCCGTGCCCAACCTGCCGCACGCCAGCGTGCCGGTCGGCGCGGACGAGTCTGGCAACGTCGTGGTGCGCAGCTGGGGCACACCGCGCGCGCTGGACTTTGCGCCCAAGGACCACGTGGACATCGGCGCGCCGCTGGGCCTGGACTTCGAGATGGGAACCAAGCTGTCGGGCTCACGTTTCACCGTGATGAAGGGCCCGGTTGCGCGGCTGCACCGTGCACTGTCGCAGTTCATGCTGGACGTGCAAACGCTGGAGCACGGCTACACCGAGTGCTATGTGCCGTATGTGGTCAACGCCGAGTCGCTCAACGGCACGGGCCAGTTGCCCAAATTTGAGGGCGACCTGTTCGCCGCCAAAAAAGGCGGCCAAGACAGCGAGGACGCGCCCGACCACAGCGCGCTGTACCTGATCCCGACCAGCGAAGTGCCGCTGACCAACTTTGTGCGCGACGAGATTTTGGCCGAGTCCGAGCTGCCGATGAAGCTCACCGCCCACACGCCGTGTTTCCGCTCCGAAGCCGGCAGCGCCGGGCGTGACACGCGCGGCCTGATCCGCCAGCACCAGTTCGACAAGGTCGAGATGGTGCAGATCGTGCACCCCGAGAAAAGCTACGAAGCGCTGGAAGAAATGACCGGCCACGCAGAGGCCATCCTGCAAAAACTGGGCCTGCCGTACCGCGTCATGTCGCTGTGCACCGGCGACATGGGTTTTGGCGCGTCCAAGACCTACGATTTGGAGGTGTGGATCCCCGCGCAGGCCACCTTTCGCGAGATCAGCTCGGTCTCCAACTGCGAAGCCTTCCAGGCCCGCCGCCTGCAAGCCCGCTTCAAAAACGCCCAGGGCAAGAACGAATTGGTGCACACCCTGAACGGCTCCGGCCTGGCCGTGGGCCGCACCCTGGTGGCCGTGCTGGAGAACTACCAGCAGGCAGACGGCAGCATCACCATCCCCACCGTGCTGCGGCCCTACCTGGGCGGCATGGAAACCATGCAAGCGGCGGCGCACTAGGCGCACTAGGCGCACTAGGCGCGTGTTGGGCGCGTGTTGGGCGCGGCCTGCGCCAAGGCTGGGCCGGGCCGCTGCAAGCGCTTCGCTACGCTTCACTTCAGCCAGCAGCGTTCAGACCTCCAAACACCAGCCGCGCCGCGCCAGCCTCTGCCCCATGCAGCCGCCACCATCCGGCGAAGGCAGAATAGTGGCCCTTGGAGACAAAAATGAACAAGCGCTTTACCCATACCGCCCGGCGCAGCGCGCTGTGCCTGGCCACCGCCGAGCTGGGTTTGCCCGACTACACGGTGAGCACCTGGTACGGCATCTGGGCACCCAAGGGCACACCGGCCGATGTGCAGGCGCGGATGGTTGAGGCGCTGAGGCGGGTTGCGGCGACGGACGAGCTCCAAGCAGCCTGGGCCAGCAACGGTGCCGAGTTCCCGAGCCTCTCCCCGCAGCAGTTCGGCAGTTTTGTCAACACCGAGATCACCCGCTGGGCCGCGGTGGTGAAGGCGGCAGACGTGCGGATCGACTGATGGGACAAGCGCACGTTCATTTCGCCCCCGCAGACCAAGGCGTGGCCGTGGTCACCCTCAGCCACCGGGCCAAGTTCAACGCCATGTCGCGCAGCATGTGGCGCGCATTGCGAACTGGCTTTGTGCAGTTGCAGAACACGCCTGGCGTGCGCTGCGTGCTGCTGCGCGGCGAGGGCGGGCACTTCTGTGCCGGTGGGGATATTTCGGAGTACGCCGACTTTCGTTTCCACGAAGAAAGCCTGCGCGCCTTCCACGAAGACGAGGTCTGGGGCGCCCTGCAAGCCATGCTGGACTGCGACCTTCCCATCGTGGCGCAGATCGAGGGCAACTGCATGGGCGCGGGCCTGGAGATCGCCAGCTGCTGCGACATCCGCATCGCCAGTGCGGCAGCCCGGTTTGGCGCCCCCATCGCCCGGCTGGGTTTCCCCATGGCGCCACGTGAAGCACAACTGATCCTGCGCGAAGCCGGGGCGCTGAGCACCCGCGAAATGCTGCTGGAAGCCGCCGTGTTGGACGCCGCGTTGATGCAGCAGCGCGGCTTTGTGAACCGGGTGGTGGCCGCTGACCAGTGTGCCGCCGAGGCACGGGCCAGCGCCCAGCGCATCACCGCGCTGGCGCCGGCTGCCGCACGGATGAACAAACAGACAATTCTAGCATTAAATAAGCCTCTAGCGCATACTGAGCATGCGCTAGTAGCTATTAATTTAATAGCAAACATTGTTCAAAATGCCTACCGCTACGCCGACAGCCCCGAACACCGCGAAGGTATTGCCGCCTTTGTTGAAAAACGCCAACCGGATTTCTGACATGACCCTGCAGCACACTGACCACAACCTGTTTGCGGCCCTGCGCGCGGCCTTCCCGGCCGACCTGGACGCGGTGGCGATCGAGGCCCAGAGCGGCGACGGCAGCGAGCTGTGCTACAGCTGGCGCGACCTGGAGCAGGGCACGGCCAAAATGGCCAATCTGCTGGCCTCGCTGGATCTGCCCGCCGGCTCACGCATTGCCGTACAGGTAGAAAAATCGGTCGAAGCCGCCATGCTCTACCTCGCCACCTTGCGGGCCGGCTACGTTTTCCTGCCGCTGAACAGCGCCTACCAGAGCGGCGAGATGGAGTATTTCATTGGCAACGCCGAGCCCGCCGTGGTGGTGTGCAGCCCGCAAAATTTTGGCTGGGTCCGCAAAATCGCCTTCAAAGCCGGCACCGCCAAAGTCTTCACGCTGGCGGGCGACCGCACGGGCAGCCTGCTGGAGCAGGCCGCCGATTGCAGCGACAGCCACACCAGCGCTCCCATGCAAGCCGACGCGCTGGCCGCCATCCTGTACACCAGCGGCACCACGGGCCGCAGCAAGGGCGCCATGCTGACGCACGGCAACCTGCTGAGCAACGCCCTTGTGCTCAAGGATTACTGGGGCTGGCAGCCCGGCGACGTACTCATCCACGCACTGCCGATCTTCCATGTGCACGGCCTGTTTGTGGCGCTGCACGGAGCGCTGCTCAACGCCAGCAAGATGATCTGGCTGTCAAAATTCGACCCGCAACGGGTCGTGCGAAAGTTGCCCGAAGCCACCGTGTTCATGGGCGTGCCCACGCTGTATGTGCGCCTGCTGGCCGAGCCGGGTTTGACCCAAGAAGCAGTGCGCAACATGCGCCTGTTTATTGCCGGGTCGGCCCCGCTGCTGATCGACACCTTCAAGGCCTGGCGCGAACGCACCGGGCACACGATTTTGGAGCGATACGGCATGAGCGAAACCACCATGCTGACGTCCAACCCCTATGCCGCCGACGCCCGCTATGCCGACCAGTCAGAGCGCCGTGGCGGCACGGTGGGCTTCTCCTTGCCCGGCGTCAGCCTGCGGGTGCAAGGAGACGACGGCCAGCCGCTGCCTACCGGCGAGATCGGCGCCATCCAGGTCCAAGGCCCGAACGTGTTCAAGGGCTACTGGCGCATGCCCGAGAAAACTGCAGAAGAGTTCACCGCAGACGGCTACTTCAAGACCGGCGACATCGGCAAAGTGGACGAACGAGGCTACGTCACCATCGTTGGCCGCAGCAAAGACCTGATCATCAGCGGCGGCTACAACGTCTACCCAGCCGAGATCGAGGCCTGCATCAACGAGCTGCCCGGTGTGGCAGAAAGTGCGCTGGTGGGCGTGCCCCACCCGGATTTCGGTGAAGTAGGCGTGGCGGTAGTCATCGCCCAAGCCGGCGCCCAGCTGCAAGCCGATGAAATCACCGCTGCACTCAAGGCAAGCCTGGCCAATTTCAAAATACCAAAACGCTGTTTTGTAGTGCCCGAACTGCCACGCAACGCCATGGGCAAGGTGCAGAAAAATCTGCTGCGGGAACAGTACGCGAAGCTTTTTTAGGACTTACGCAAACCTTGTTGATAGACACTACCTGTAGCGTCTAAGCTTGTTGAAAAACACTACCTGTGGATTTTTGCGTAAGTCGTGTTTTTGCTTGAGCATTCCGCCAAAAAAAGCGACTTTAGCCGTCAAAAGCCAGCATCCAAGACGCTCTTCCGATGGGAGAATTGCGCCCAAGAAACCGCCATCGGCCCGCGACGCTAGCAGCGCAGCGACTCGGAGGATGAGGCTCGGGACTTGCCACACAGCTCTATCGAAGCGCACGGCCGCTGGATGAAAGGAGTTCATGGATGAGGGCAAGGATTCAGGACCGGCCTTTGAAACGGTTTAACAGTAAGCAAACACTCTCAGGTACGATCTGAGGAACTAACACGAGATATCACTGAACATGGCAATCTACGCAGTCTGGAACAACAAAGGTGGCGTCGGCAAGAGCTACTTGACATTTCAAATCGCCTGTGAATACGCTAGGCAAAACCCAGGTAAAAAAGTACTTGTCATTGACATGTGCCCGCAAGCCAATGCATCTTCAATGCTGTTGGGCGGCATGGTGGACGGTGAAGCCATGTTAAATAAAATTCATGCTCAAGTGCAGCGAAAAACGATTTCAGGCTATCTCGAAGACCGTATTGCCAACCCCTACCAGTCACCAGGAACCGGGGCAACATACTTAACGCATACAGTCGCCCACAACATACAAGTCCCGAACAATCTGTATTTAATCGTCGGTGACGAACAACTCGAAACGCAGGCATCAAGGGTTGCAAGAGCAACCATGCCCGGCCCTCCGGATGCCTGGCGGACCGTCCACTTATGGATTGCAGATTTAATCAATGACGTGCAAACCTCCTGGGATCATGAGGACTCATGTGTTTTTATTGATTGCAACCCCAGTTTCTCAATTTATACTGAATTGGCACTCAGCGCTGCTGAAAGGCTAATTATCCCGTTCTCGGCGGATGGTTCATCTAAAAGAGCGGTGAAAGCGGTCTTATCCCTTGTGTACGGGGTTCGGCGACTCCCAACCGACCCACTGTCAGAATTTGCGATTAACAATCAACAATTCAGATTACGGACTCCCGAAATATATATGTACGTCGGCAATCGTTTAACCCAAATGAATAACTCATCCGCATCTGCATTCAAAACGGTTGTTGATGAAATTGGGGATGAAATTTGGGGTGTCTGGCAAACAAGGCCCAATGCATTTTGCATCCATCCCAATGGTGCAGCAACGCCTACAAACAAGAGAACCTTTAAAGCCATGTTCCAGTATGAAATCAACGATGCAAACACTGCATCGGTTGTTTCAGGCGCACTGGGAATTCCCATTTCTTCACTTCCATCCGGGCGCGCCATGGTCGCAGGAAAAGCCATCACCGTTAACCAGAGCCAACTCGATAAACAAGTTCCAAATATTCAGTCATTGGTTAAAAACATTGAATAATAAATTATTACCTGAAATTTTCTCAAACAAACCTCTCCACTAAATATTCTGCCCTTTTTCGATCCTCCTTGCACCGTACCTGGTTACGGATACTTGTCAAGTTCCGCCTGTTTGTATACCCGCTTCACGAATAATTCAGGAGATTTTTTTCGCCAAGCTTGAAGGGCTTCGATGGGCGAGAGGTGGT
>JAYVXE010000092.1:0-2276 GCA_043785395.1 Burkholderiaceae bacterium
GCTGGCCGACAGGCGCGCCAAGTAGCCGTCGATGTCGGCAAAGTCAATCGGCACATAGGCCAGCGCCTGGCCTGCCACCAGCAGCCAGCCACCGTCCAAGCAGGCCTGCACCAGGGCATCGGCATAGGCGTTGTCACGCTCTGGCAGCAACGGCGACTGCTGCGGCAAGTCCTTCAAAATCAGCAACCGAAACTGCGGCAGGCACAGGGCCCGCAGCGCCGCCAACCAATGGCCGGGCTTGGGCTGCCAGGCCAGCGGCGCGTACTCCGACACCGTGCTGCCGACAAAGGCGCTCGCAACCCGCAAACAGCGTGACCAATACCGAAACAGCGGCCAGCGCGCCAGCCGCTGCTTCAGCGCCGGATCGGCGGTCGTCAGCAGATCAAATTCAGCCGAAAAAAGCCAAGGCGTAATCCGCCCGCTCCCCAGCAAAGCAAAGCCCAGCGGCAAATCAGAGGCAAAAGCCGCCAACAGCGCAGGCGGCTCAAGCTGGTTCAGGTTTGCGGCCAAAACAGTGCGCGACAAACAGGACGCCGTCATGCGCGTTTGGCGCGGCTCAGCAATTGGTCAAGCAAAACCATTGCCTGGTCAATCTCGGGCCGGCTGATCTCCAGCGAAGGCGCAAAGGTAATCACATTCTTGTAATACCCACCCACATCCAGCACCAGCCCGGCCTTGTGGCCCTGGTACTCCAGCTCGCCGCTCAAGCCGATATCGACCATTTTGTCGAGCAACTCACGGTTGGGCGTAAAGCCGTCCTCGGTGCAAATCTCGGCCCGCAAAGCCAGGCCCAGGCCGTCGACATCGCCAATTTCCTTGTGGCGCTTTTGCAAATCCTTCAAGCCGTCAAGAAAATAGGCACCGCTGTCGCGCACCTGTTGGCCAAAGTCCAGCTCGTGCGTCATCTTCAACACCTCCAGCCCCAGCGCCGTTCCCAGCGGATTGGCGGCAAAGGTGGAATGGGTCGATCCCGGTGGAAACACTTGCGGATTGATCAGCTCTTCACGCGCCCACAGGCCGCTGAGTGCATTCAGGCCATTGGTCAGCGCCTTGGCAAACACCAACACGTCGGGCTGAACGCCAAAGTGCTCAATCGCCCAGAGCTTGCCGGTGCGCCAAAAGCCCATTTGAATTTCATCAACCACCAGCAAAATACCGTGCTCGTCAAGCACCTTCTTCAAACCTTTGAAGAAATTGGCGGGCGGCACCACATAGCCGCCCGTGCCCTGGATCGGCTCAACATAAAAGGCCGCGTACTCGCATTGCCGGGTTTTGGGGTCCCATACCGCGTGGTATTCGTTCTCGAACTTGCGCGCAAAATCCCGGATGATGGCGTCGGAATACTCCTCCGCCGTCATGCCCTTGGGGCGGCGAAACGGGTAGGGAAACGGGATGAACTGGGCACGGTCACCAAAGTGGCCAAAACGGCGCCGGTAACGGTAGCTGGAGGTGATGCTGGAGGCGCCCAAAGTGCGGCCGTGGTAGCCGCCCTCAAAGGCAAACATCAGGCTCTTGCCCTGGCTCGCATTGCGCACAACTTTGAGAGAATCCTCAATCGCCTGCGCGCCGCCAACATTGAAATGCACGCGCCCGGCACGGCCCCATTTTTGTTCGGCATCCTGTGCAATCCACTTCGCCAACTCGATTTTTGTCGGGTGCAAATACTGGCTGGCAATCTGCGGCAAAGTCTCTAACTGGCGTTTCATTACCGCCTCCAGCCGCTTGTTCTTATAACCAAAATTCACCGCCGAATACCACATCTGCAAATCCAGGTACGGCGTACCTTCGGCGTCAAACATAAAACTGCCATCACAGCTGGTAAATATTTTGGGTGGATTCACATAATGAACCGTATCGCCAAAAGAACAGTATTTCGCCTCGTCCGCCAACAACTGTGCGTGCATCAAAAACCCTCCAAGATAAGCTGCCAACGCTGACGGGAATCCGTTCAACGTCTGCAGTGGATGCAGTTTGGGCCCGCAACCTTGCCTGTATGTCCAGCGTTTGTGTGCAAATGGTGGAGGTCGGCCCGGCAACGGCCAGCCACAGACCCGTCACAGGCCTGCCCAAGCAAGCCACAATGGATGCATCCACGCAATTTCTCTTAATAAAAAACAGCCTCTAGCGCTTACCCACAAACAAACATAACTATCTTTTTTATAGCAAAAAAACAAAAAGCAAGCCATCCGACACCGCACACGGTTTATGCCAAACTGTCATGCACTGGCCAAGCACCACCGAGCGATGAAACCGCACCGCGAGACGAGCGCGCCGCC
>JAYVXE010000093.1:0-7608 GCA_043785395.1 Burkholderiaceae bacterium
GCCGCCGGTGAGTCGCTCGATGCGATCTTGCCGGAGGCCTTTGCGCTGGTGCGCGAGGGCTCTAAGCGGGTGATGAAGATGCGGCATTTTGATGTCCAGTTGCTCGGCGGTATGTCGCTGCACAACGGCAAAATTTCCGAAATGCGCACCGGCGAGGGCAAAACGCTGACGGCGACGCTGCCGGTGTTCTTGAATGCCTTGACCGGCAAGGGCGTGCACGTGGTGACGGTGAACGATTACCTGGCCAACCGCGATGCGCAGTGGATGGGGCAGCTCTACAATTTTCTGGGCATGACGGTCGGCATCAATTTGCCGAACATGGCGCGCGAAGAAAAGCAGGCCGCGTACCGGGCCGATATCACCTACGGCACCAACAATGAATACGGTTTTGATTACCTGCGTGACAACATGGTCTACGAGGTCGCGGACCGGGTGCAAAACGGGCTGAACTACGCCATCGTCGACGAGGTCGACTCGATCTTGATTGACGAGGCGCGCACGCCGCTGATCATCAGCGGGCAGGCCGAGGACCATACGGCGATGTATGTCGCTGTCAACCAGGTGGTGCCGGCGCTGACGCGCCAAGAGGGCGAGGCCGATGTCCGCACGGGCGAGGGCGTGATCACGCCGGGCGACTTTACGCTGGACGAGAAGACGCACCAGGTTTTCTTGACCGAGCAAGGCCATGAAAGCGCCGAGCGCTTGTTGGGCGCGCACGGCCTGCTGCCCGAAGGGGCTTCGCTCTACGATCCGGCGAATATTTCGCTGATGCACCACTTGTACGCGGCGCTGCGGGCCAACCATCTGTACCACCGGGACCAGCACTATGTGGTGCAAGACGGTGAGATTGTCATCGTCGATGAGTTCACGGGGCGCCTGATGTCGGGGCGGCGCTGGAGCGAGGGCTTGCACCAGGCGGTCGAGGCCAAGGAGGGGGTGCAGATCCAGGCCGAGAACCAAACGCTGGCCTCGATCACGTTTCAGAACTATTTCCGCCTGTACAAAAAGCTCGCAGGCATGACCGGGACGGCGGACACCGAGGCGTTCGAGTTCCAGGAGATTTACGGTCTTGAGACGATCGTGATTCCGCCGAATCGGCCAAGCAAGCGCGAAGACCAGCTCGACCGGATTTACAAAACCACGCGCGAAAAATACGAGGCGGCGATCCAAGATATCCGGGAGTGCTTTGAGCGCGGGCAGCCGGTGTTGGTGGGGACGACGTCGATCGAGAACTCGGAGATCATTGCCGATCTGCTGACGCACGAAAACCTGCCGCACCAAGTGCTCAACGCCAAGCAGCACGCGAGCGAGGCCGATATCGTGGCGCAGGCTGGGCGCTCCAAGATGATCACCATCGCCACCAATATGGCCGGGCGTGGCACCGACATCGTGCTGGGCGGCAATATCGAAAAAGCGCTGGAGGCGGTACGCGCCAATCCGGCGCTGGACGCTGACGCGCAAGAGGCTGCGATTGTCCAGCTGCGCGCCGATTGGGCGCAAGAGCATGCGCTGGTGACGTCATTGGGCGGTTTGCGCATCATTGCGACCGAGCGCCATGAGTCGCGCCGCATCGACAACCAGCTGCGCGGTCGCTCGGGGCGCCAAGGCGATCCCGGCTCTTCGCGTTTTTACCTGAGCTTGGACGATTCGCTGATGCGGATTTTTGCCGGTGACCGCGTCAAAGCCATCATGGACCGTCTGAAAATGCCCGACGGCGAGGCGATCGAGGCCAGCATCGTCTCGCGCAGCATCGAGTCGGCGCAGCGCAAGGTGGAGGCGCGCAACTTCGATGTCCGCAAGCAGCTGTTGGAGTACGACGACGTCTCGAACGACCAGCGCAAAGTGATTTACCAGCAGCGCAACGACATCTTGGATGCTGCCGACTTGTCGGCCCAAATCGAGGGGCTGCGCGAGGCTTGCTTCACCGATCTGGTGCACCAGCACGTGCCGGTCGAGTCGGTCGAGGAGCAGTGGGATATTGCAGCCCTAGAGCAGGCGCTGCATGACGAGTGGCGGCTGACGCTGCCCTTGGCCCAAACGATTGAAGGCGCCAGCGCCATCGATGCAGCAGAAATCACCAGCCTCGTGCTGCAAGCTGCCAACAGCGCCTACGCCGACAAGGTGGGCCAGCTCGGGGGCGATAACTTCACCCAATTCGAGCGCATGATTTTGCTGCAAAGCATAGATGCGCATTGGCGCGAGCACCTGAGCGCGCTCGACTACCTGCGCCAAGGCATCCACCTGCGTGGCTACGCGCAAAAGCAGCCCAAGCAAGAGTACAAGCGCGAAGCCTTTGAGCTGTTCGGCCAGCTGCTCGACCAGGTCAAGGACGATGTCACGCGCTCGCTGATGACGGTGCGTGTGCAGTCCAGCGAGCAAGCGGGCGAAGCCGCCCAGGCGCTGGAGGCGCAGGCCGAGCGCATCCGCAACATGACCTACACCGCACCGACCGAAAGCGGCGAGGCGCAAACCACCCGCGCAAACGGCGTGCCGTCGTTTGAGGGCCAACGCGCAGGACGCAACGACCCCTGCCCGTGCGGCAGCGGCAAAAAGTTCAAGCACTGCCACGGCCAGTTGGCGTAGCTGGCCGAGCTTGCATCGGTGGCGGCCAGCCGGGCGCAGGCCTGTTCACTGGTTCTGCCTTTTTGCAGTTTTATGGATAGCTGGTAACGCTTATTATTAAAGGGTTTCAGTGCTTTTATGCATTGAATATGTCTAAATTAAAGCGCTAGCAGCTATAAAAACCTTAGAACTCCTTTTTCCGCTGTCCTGCACATCCCTTCACGGACACTGCGGTTCTGGCTTGGCCAGTCCGCCCCTTGGCTTTTTTGAAAGCGACCTATGCCTGTTGACCTCGCACCACCCGTTCTTGCCGACCTGCATGCTGTCGCCGGTGTGCGCATTGGCGTTGCCGAAGCGGGGGTGCGCAAGCCCGGCCGCAAGGATTTGACGCTGTTCTTGCTCGCCCCTGGCACGGCGCTGGCGGCGGTCTTCACCCGCAACCGCTTTTGCGCCGCGCCGGTGCAGGTCAGCCGCGCCCATTTGGCCGCAGCGCAGGGCGTGCAGGCCTTGCTGGTCAACACCGGCAATGCCAATGCAGGCACCGGCGAGCAAGGCCTGCGTGATGCGTACAGCAGCTGCGAGGCAGCAGCCGCGCTGCTCGGCCTGGCGCCGGCGCAGGTGCTGCCGTTTTCTACCGGCGTCATCATGGAGCCGCTGCCGCTGGCGCGGATCAAGGCCGGCTTGCCGGCTGTCGTCGCCGACGCCCAGGCCGCCAGCGCCAGCAGTGCCGCGCACTGGCTGCGCGCCGCCGAGGGCATCATGACCACCGATACCGTCGCCAAGGCCGCCAGCCGCCAGCTGCACATTGGCGGCGTGCCGGTCAGCATCACCGGCATCAGCAAGGGTGCCGGCATGATCCGCCCCAACATGGCGACCATGCTCGGCTTTATTGCAACAGACGCGCGCATCGCCCCAGCGCTGCTGCCCGAGCTGGCGCGGCGGCTGGCCGAGGCCTCTTTCAACCGCATCACGGTGGACGGTGACACCTCGACCAACGACTCTTTTGTGCTGATGGCCACGCAGCAAGCCGCGCACGCCAGCATCAGCGCGCTTGACAGCGCTGACGGCCTGGCGCTGCAAGCGGCACTGCTGGAGGTGGCCCAACAGCTGGCGCAGGCGATTGTGCGCGACGGCGAAGGCGCGACCAAATTCATCACGGTGCAGGTGGAGGGCGGCAAGACCACCGAAGAATGCCGCCAAGTGGCCTATGCGATTGCGCATTCGCCGCTGGTGAAAACGGCCTTCTTTGCCAGCGACCCCAACCTGGGCCGAATCTTGGCCGCCGTTGGTTATGCCGGTATTGACGATTTGGAGCAGACCGGAATTGACCTCTACCTGGACGATGTCCACGTGGCCCAGCACGGCGCCCGCCACCCGGCCTATGCCGAGGCCGACGGCCAGCGCGTGATGCAGCAAAGTGAGATCACGGTGCGCGTGCTGCTAGGGCGCGGCAGCGCGCACGACCAAGTCTGGACCTGCGACCTCAGCCACGACTACGTCAGCATCAACGCCGACTACCGCTCCTGAGGAGATGCGCCCATGAACCCGCAGTTCCAACAGTTGCTGCTGCGCGCCGAGCAGCTCATCACCCGCATCGAGGCCGTGCTGCCGCGTCCACTGGCCGCGCCCGACTGGGCCAGCGCCATCGCCTGGCGCTACCGCCGCCGTGGCAGCGGCTTTGGCGCGCACGGCGTGTTGCAGCCGGTGCGCCATATCGGCGCGATGGCGCTTACCAGCCTGCGCGAAATCGAGCCGCAAAAAGAAAAAATCCTGCGCAACACGCAGCAGTTTGTCGATGGCCGGCTGGCCAACAACGTGCTGCTGACGGGCGCGCGCGGCACGGGGAAATCGTCGCTGATCAAGGCCTGCTTGCACGCCTTTGCCGACCAGGGCCTGCGCCTGATCGAGGTCGACAAAGCCGACCTGGGCGACCTGGGCGACATCATTGACTGCGTCGCCGAGCGGCCCGAAAAATTCATCATCTTCTGCGACGACCTGAGCTTCGAGGACGGCGAGCCCGGCTACAAGGCGCTCAAGTCCACGCTCGACGGCTCGGTTGCGGCCAGCACGCCCAATGTGCTGATCTACGCCACCAGCAACCGGCGCCATTTGCTGCCCGAATACATGGGCGATAACCTGCGCCACAGCCTGGGCGCGGACGGCGAAGTCCATCCGGGCGAGGCGGTTGAAGAAAAAATATCGCTGTCCGAGCGCTTTGGCCTGTGGCTGAGTTTTTACCCGTTCAGCCAGGACGAATACCTGGCCATCGTTGCGCAGTGGCTGAGCGCATTCGGCCTGAACGAGGCCCAAATCGCCGCCGCCCGCGCCGATGCCTTGGTCTGGGCGCTGCAGCGCGGTGCGCGCAGTGGCCGCGTCGCCCACCAGTTCGCCCGCGACTACGCAGGCAGCGGAGGCCAAGCTGCTGAATGAACCACACCCGAAGCGCCTGCGGCGCTACCCCTCAAGGGGGCGCATTTGGTGGCCTGGCAAAGCCAGCTCCACGGCTGCGCTGGAAGTGGCGCGCTCGTCTCGTGCCATGGTTTTATCGTTCGGGATGCTTGCCCAGTGCATGCCAAGCGCATGACAGTTAACGCAGCCGCTGCTGGGCGCGCCCACACCGAAGTTGCCGTTGGCATCTTGGTGCGGCCCGACGGTGCCCTGCTGCTGGCAACCCGGCCCGAGGGCAAGCCCTATGCCGGTTACTGGGAGTTCCCTGGCGGCAAAGTCGAGCCCGGCGAAAGCGTTGCGCAAGCCCTGCGCCGTGAGCTGATGGAAGAACTCGGCATCCGCATTGGCGCGGCCACGGTGTGGCGCGTCACCGAGCACGACTACCCGCACGCGCTGGTGCGCCTGCACTGGTGCAAGGTCTTTGCCTGGGAGGGCGACTTCGAGATGCGCGAAGGCCAGCGCATCTGCTGGCAGCAACTGCCGCTCGACGTCAGCCCGGTGCTGCCGGGGGCGTACCCGGTGTTGCAGTGGATCGCCGAGGAGCGGGCGGCTGCGGACGGGGCTGCGCCTACCGCCTGACGGCCTTGGCCGTCAATTGGAGTTCAGGCCTTGGCCGTCAATTGGAGTTCAGGCCTTCTTCAAAAAAAACCGACTTCAACATGAAGCTGCCCTGGCCGGTTTTGCCGCCAACACCGCACCCGTCGACACCCGGAACAAGGCGGATGCTCTTGCTGATGGCTTGCGTCTGGCCGCCGCACTTGACAGCACAGCGCGCCGTGCAAGAGCCGCCCACGCCATGAATGTGCTGCTGATCTCCCAATGCAGTAAACGCGCCCTCACAGAAACCCGCCGCATCCTCGACCAGTTCGCCGAACGGCGTGGTGAGCGCACCTGGCAGACACCGATCACGCAGGACGGCCTGGACACCCTGCGCCGCCTGCTGCGCAAGACCGCCCGCAAGAACACAGCCGTGGCCTGCCACTGGATTCGTGGGCTGGACCACAGTGAGTTGATGTGGGTGGTGGGTGACGCGCGGCAGTTCAATGAACGCGGTGCTGTGCCTACCAACACCACACAGCGCAATATCCTGCGGCAGAACGACGCGAACGACGCGAACGACGCGAACGACTGGCATACCGGGCAAGACATCCACCTGCTCACCGCGTTGGCGGCCTTGTTGCATGACCTGGGCAAGGCCAGCCAGGCTTTCCAGATGCGCCTGCGAGGGCAATTGCAAGAGCGCAACCAATACCGCCACGAATGGGTTTCGCTGCGTCTGTTCGAGGCCTTCGTTGGAGGCGACGACGATGCCACTTGGCTGGCCCGTCTGAGCAGCCCCACGCCGCAGGACGACGCTACTTGGATAGACCGCTTGCAAAAAGATGGGCCAGGCCAGATCACCCCGCCACCCTTTGCCGACTTGGCGCATGCACCACTGGCGCAAGCCATTGGCTGGCTGGTGCTGACGCACCACCGCTTGCCCGTAGCCCCCGAAAAAGATGCTGAATCGAATAAATTCTTGGGTAGCAAGGTGGGCTGGGTTACGGCGCAGACGCTGCACAACGTGCTGCACCACATCGACGCGGAATGGAACGAGCGCACCGATGCAGGGGATGCCAGCCTCCTGCCGCTCTACTGGACATTTCCACACGACCTGCCGGTGACTAGTTAGACCTTGCCAGCAAACACAGCGACCTGCTGCCCCCGCTGTTTGCCAAGGAAGTCATTCGCCACACCACCGGGCTGCACCACAAGCACCACAGCGTAGACCCTCGCAGCGGCAAACAGGTCAGCTTTGGCCTGGTGCGCATGGCCAATATCGAGCCGCTGGTGGATGTGGCGCTGGAGCTGTACCGCCTGCCGTGGCCTGCCGGTGTGCGCATCCACCTGTGCTGCTACCACGCACAGTTTCCGCTGCTGATCCGGTCGGCCATCGAACGCCAACTCGACCAGTCGCTCAACCGCCGCCAGCCCGATGCCGTATTCACCCTGCCCGACGTGCGCCAGCGCCTGGATGCGTACCCGCAAGCCGACCACCTGTTCATCGTGCTCGGCTCACCCGTCACCGAAGTGGGGCGTGACCACGACTACGACTGGGCTGTGGTGGAGCCATCGTCCATGCGCTCCTTGATCCAGCTGGCAGGCCGCGTGCGCAGGCACCGCGAGGGCGTATGCAGCACGCCCAACATCCGTGTGTTCGACACCAATCTGCGCCACTTCAAAAATCCGAACCAGCCCGCGTTCTGCAAACCCGGTTTTGAAAACGCGCAGTTCCCGCTGCACCCCCACGGCCTGGGCACGCTGCTGGATGCCAGCGAGCGCGACGTGGTCGATGCCCGGCCCCGCATCCTGGCCCGCAGCAATCTGCAGCCCCGTGGGAGGCTGGTAGACCTGGAGCACGCCCGCATGCAAGCCGCGATGCAGCCATTACCGCCTGGGGCCAGCCCCTCGTTGAATGCGGCCAGTTGGTGGCAGCTGGCCCCGGCAGATGCCCTGCTCACCGCCGTGCTGCCGCAGCAGCAGCCGTTTCGCTTCGATCCCTTGCGGCGTGTTGATCTGGAGCTGCGCCCCGATGCAGAGGGTGAAGACTACGTGCTG
>JAYVXE010000094.1:0-22283 GCA_043785395.1 Burkholderiaceae bacterium
GAGCGCACCCCTTCCAGTGCACCCGTGGATCTGGCTCTGCCAGGCCACTGGGTGCGCCCCCTTGAGGGGGAGAGCGCCGCAGGCGCGACAGGGGTGGTCTAAGTTCACCGCGCCGCGAGACGAGCGCACCCCTTCCAGTGCACCCGTGGATCTGGCTCTGCCAGGCCACTGGGTGCGCCCCCTTGAGGGGGAGAGCGCCGCAGGCGCTACGGGGGTGGTCTAAGTTCACCAGGCCACGGGGTGCGCCCCCTTGAGGGGGGAGCGCCGCAGGCGCTACGGGGGTGGTCTAAGTTAGTGCTACCCGGTCGCTCCGCGCCTTCAGCGGGGCCGGGCGAAGTCGGACGCAACCCAGGCCTGCGCACTGTCGGCGTTGAACTTAAAGCTGGGTGAGACCGCCACTTGCGCCAGCAACTGGCCATCGGCGTCCCAGGCGCTGAGCGTGGCGCTGGGGTGGTCGTCGTCGGGGACGATGCGCAGGCTGATGCGCAGCGCCGCGCCCTGGTGCCAGAGGTCGAGCTGTTTGTTGAGCTGGGCGTGGCGCTGTTGTTCGTGGCGGCGCAGCACTTCGCTCGCGGTTTTGACCAGGGTGTGGAAGGCTGGCGCGTCCAAGGGCTTGGGGTTTTTCTTGTCGCGCCCCATCGTCCATGGCCCCGTCAGTGCGGGCTCGGGATCGCCTTGGCGCGTCATCTCGACAGCCCAGCCGTCGTCGTCTTCGTTCTTGATCACGCGCGCAGTCCACAGCGCGTCGCGCCACAGGCGCGGTTCTTGGACAGAGGGGGTTTCTTCGTTGTGCATGGGCCTGAGTGTCGCAGGCTGGGGTGCCGCTGGGCTTGGGCTGGCTTGGGGTTGGGCCGGGGCCGCGCCGCGCAGATGGGATGCATTAGCATCATGGCCGGTCGCCAAAGTCCTGCGCCTGCGCTGGTGGAGCGCGGGGCCAGGGTCAGCGGCTGCGCCGGTGGGTCGGTGCACATTCGGTCGTTTTCAAGGAGTAAGCGATGTCTTTTTCACCCTCTGAGCGCCAAGCTTTGCTGGGCGTCAAAGGCGTTGGCCCGACGGTGGTGGCGCGGCTGGAGCAGCTTGGTTTTGCGTCGTTGGCCGCGTTGGCCGCAGCCGATGCCCCGACCATCACGGCGCAGGCGGCGGCCATGCTGGGTGCCAGTTGCTGGAAGAACAGCCCGCAGGCGCGGGCGGCGATCCAGGGCGCGATTGCGTTGGCGCAGTCGCGCACTGCCACACTTTAACCAGGCCGCGTCAACATGTTTGGGCCCGTCCTCTGTGTTTTTTGACAAGGAAATATCCATGAAGCTTCAAGACAAAATTTGCATCGTCACCGGTGCGGCCAGTGGCATTGGGCGGGAGATTGCGCTGACCTATGCGCGCGCGGGCGGCCTTGTCGCCATTGCCGACCTGAACCTGGCTGCGGCGCAGGCGGTGGCCGAGGAGATTGGCGTGGCCGGTGGCCGGGCGATGGCTGTCGCGATGGACGTGAGCGACGAGGCGCAGGTCAACCGCGCTGTCGCCGAGGTGGTGGCGGCTTGGGGCGGGGTTGATGTGTTGGTCAGCAATGCCGGGGTTCAAATCCTGCACCCGGTCGAGGCGTTCCCGTTTGCCGACTGGAAGAGGATGCTCGCGATCCACCTGGACGGCGCCTTCCTCACCACCAAGGCCTGTTTGCCGCACATGCAGGCCTCGGGCCGGGGCGCCAGCATCATCTACATGGGCTCGGTGCACTCCAAAGAGGCCTCGGTGCTGAAGTCAGCCTACGTGACGGCCAAGCACGGCTTGATGGGCCTGTGCAAGACGGTGGCCAAAGAGGGCGGGCCGTACCGGATTCGCGCCAACGTGATTTGCCCCGGCTTTGTCCGCACGCCCTTGGTCGAGCGGCAAATCCCCGAGCAGGCGGCGGTGCTGGGCATCAGCGAGGACGATGTGGTGAAGAAAGTCATGCTCAAAGACAGCGTGGACGGCGAGTTCACCACGGTGCAAGACGTGGCCGCCGTGGCGTTGCTGTTCGCCGGCTTTGAGACCAATGCGCTGACCGGGCAGTCACTGGTGGTCAGCCACGGCTGGTTTATGCAGTGATGGCGGGTATTCGTTGTTTTTGTAGCTGCTGACGCTTTATTTCATTGCATTTCAATGCCTTAAGTTGCTTAGATTGTTATAAATCAAGCGATGCTAGCTACAAAATAATGTGGGTTTCAGCGGTGTTGGGAAGTTCGTGCAGGATTTTTCATGGCTCGGTCCTAGCGGCTGCCAGCCGTGCGCTCCAGGCGGCGGCGTCAAAGCCGACGCTGATGTCGCTTGGCTCGCTCGACCATTGCACGACTGGGCGTTTGATGGCGCTGGCGTGCGCCAGCAGCAGGGGCTGGGCGCTGGCGTCATCGACCACGCTGGCCTGCACGCTGGCGTCCAGCCCGCGCCAGGTCGCGCCCTTGCGGTTGAGCAGCGTTTGCCAGCCTACGCGGGCCAGCCACAGCGGCAGCAGTGCGGGCGGGACAGCGTGTTTTTTGAAGTCATGGAACTGGTAGGTGATCGCTTGGGCTTCGAGCCAGAGGCGGGATTTTTTGACAGTGTCGCAGTTGGCGATGCCAAAAACGGTGATGGATGCGGTGGCGGTGCGGGGATTTGTCATGGCGCGCATCATCCCAGGTCGGTGCGTGCGCGACAATCCGGGCCGCTATGACCGCTACCACTTCTTCCGCCTCTTCCGCCTCTTCCGCCCCTCCCGTTCCTTGCGCCCCGCAGACGCTGGCCGACTGGCTGGCCCACTGTGAGCGCCTGCATCCGCGCAGCATCGAGCTCGGTTTGGAGCGAGTGGGGCGGGTTGCCGCACGCCTGCCGCTGCGGTTTGATTGCCCGGTCATCACGGTCGCCGGCACCAACGGCAAGGGCTCGACCTGCGCCATGCTGGAGGCGATTGCGCAGCAGGCGGGCTACCGCACCGGCGTTTACAGCTCGCCGCATTTGGTGCACTTTGAGGAGCGCTGCCGCGTCCACGGTGAGCCGGTGCAGGCGGCGGCCTTGGTGGCCAGCTTTGCGGCGGTGGAGCAGGCGCGCTGCCTGGATGCGGTGCCGATTTCGCTGAGCTATTTTGAGTTTTCGACGCTGGCAATCCTGCACTGCTTGGCGCAGTTGCAGCTTGACTTGGTGATTTTGGAGGTTGGTTTGGGTGGGCGTTTGGACGCCGTCAACCTGGTTGACGCCGACTGTGCGGTGATCACCAGCATCGACCTCGATCACCAAGAGTACTTGGGCCACGACCGCGAAAGCATTGGCTTCGAGAAGGCTGGGATCATGCGTGCGGGCCGCCCCGTGGTGGTCAGCGATCCGCTGCCGCCGCAGGCCTTGTTGGCACACGCGGCGCAGCTTGGAGCCGATGTTTGGCGCCTTGGCGTGGACTTCAACTTTGACGGTGATCCGCAGCAATGGCGCTGGGCCGGGCGTGGGCGGCGTTACAGCGGCATGGCCTATCCGGCGCTGCGCGGGGCCAACCAGTTGCTGAATGCGGCGGGTGTGCTGGCGGCCTTCGAGGCGCTGCGCAGCCGCTTGCCGGTGACCGCGCAGGCGGTGCGCAACGGCCTGGCCCTGGTCGCGTTGCCGGGGCGTTTTCAAACCATTGCCGGCACGCCGGTGCTGGTGCTGGACGTGGCGCACAACCCGCATGCGGTTGCGGCGCTGACGGAGAATTTGGACGCCATGGGCTTTTACCCGTGCACCCACGCGGTCTTTGGCACGATGGCCGACAAAGACGTCGCGCCGATGCTGGCACGCATTGCGCCCTTGGTTACGCACTGGTATTTCACGGATTTGCCGCCAGCGCGGGCCGCCAGCGCGGGGCAGTTGTTGGCGCAGTGGCAGGCCTTGGCGCAGGCTGGTGCAGCCGCGCCGCGCAGCGCTGCGCAAGCGTTTGCGAGTCCGGACGAAGCCTTGCAGGCCGCCCTGGCCGCCGCTGACCCGGCTGATAGAATCGTCGTTTTTGGCTCTTTCTACACCGTGGGCGGCATTTTGCAAAATGGGCTGCCCCGTTTGCACGCCAAGCACCTTGGCGCTTAAGTCTTTCTCCACGGCAATCCATGGCATTTTTTAAATTCAGCTGGCTGAGCGGCCGCTCTGGCCATAGTGAGGAGTCGCCGATGACGACAGCACCCGACAGCGTCGAGGTCATGCGGCGTCGTGCGCGCCACCGTTTGATTGGTGCTGCAGTGTTGGTGCTGCTGGGCGTGGTCGGCTTTCCTTTGTTGTTTGACACCCAGCCGCGCCCGTTGGCCGTCGATATACCGATCACCATCCCCGAGCGCAACCCGGCGGCGCCGCTGGCGCTGCCCGAGGCGGTTGTGCCCGAGGCAGCCGGGCCGGAACCTGTCGCCAGCAGTGAAGGCCTCGGGGCCGGGGAGGAGCTGGTGGCCTCGGGCGCTGCGGCCACGGCCACGGCGGAGCCGGAGCCCACCGTGCCAACAACCGCTGTGACACCACCCGTGGCAACACCCACGCCAGTGCCCGCCAAATCCAAGCCCGAATCCAAGCCTGAATCCAAGCCTGAACCTAAACCCAAGCCCAAACCGGTGCCCAAAGTCCGCTCTGAGACCAAGCCCGAAGCCGAGTCCTTGCCCAAGCCACCGTCGCGCAGCGCCGAAGCAGCGCGCGCGCGCGCTTTGCTGGACGGTCGCGCAGTCGACGCGGACAGTGCCCGCATCGTGGTTCAGGTCGGGGCTTTTGCCGATCCAGACAAGGCCCAAGAAGTGCGGCTGAGGTTGGAGCGGGCGGGTTTGAAGACCTATACCCATGTGGCCGACACCAAGGACGGCAAGCGCACGCGGGTGCGCGTGGGGCCGTTTGCCAACCGGGCCGAGGCCGACCGGGCTGCGCAAAAAATCAAAAAGCTGGATTTGCCTGCCAGCATTCTTAATTTTTGAGCCCGGTTTTGGCGCTGGGGGCCTACGACTGGGCGTGCCTGGCGGTGTTGCTGCTCTCCTTGCTGCTGGGCGCTTGGCGCGGCCTGGTGTACGAGCTGGTATCGCTGCTGGGCTGGGTGCTGGCCCTGGTTTTGGCGCGCTTGTCGTACGGCTTGCTGGCCGCGTTGGTACCGCCGACTTGGGCGTCCGAGTCGGTGCGTGAGGTTCTTGCCTTTGTCTTTGTGTTCGTACTGGCTGCGTTTGTGGGAGGCTTGCTGGCAACGCTGCTGCGGCGCGGTGTCAGTGCCGTCGGTCTGCGCCCGGTGGACCGCACGCTGGGCGCGGTCTTTGGCTTTGCCCGTGGTTTGTTGCTGTTGCTGGCGCTGGCTTGGGTGGTGCACGCAAGCCCCCTGCGCGATGCGGCTTGGTGGCAGCAGGCGCTCAGTGCCAAGCTGGCGTTAGCTTGGTTGGCCGAGTTGCAGCCGTGGTTGCCCGAGACGCTCAGAATTTACCTGCCAAACTTTCCCGAACCCTCTTAAGGATCTCCCCATGTGTGGAATCGTTGGTGTTGCAAGCAATGCCCCAGTCAACCAGTTGCTCTACGACGCCTTGCTGCTGCTACAGCACCGGGGCCAGGACGCGGCAGGCATCGTCACCCAGCAAGAGCGCAAGTTCTACATGCACAAGGCCAAGGGCATGGTGCGCGATGTCTTTCGCACCCGCAATATGCGTGCGCTGCCCGGCAATGTGGGCCTGGGCCAGGTGCGCTATCCGACAGCGGGCAATGCCGACAGCGAGGAAGAGGCCCAGCCCTTTTACGTCAACGCGCCGTTTGGCATCGTGCTGGTGCACAACGGCAACCTGACCAACGCCCAGGCCTTGCGCGCCGAGCTGTTCTCGACCGACCACCGCCACACCAACACCGACAGTGACTCCGAGGTGCTGCTCAATGTGCTGGCGCACGAGCTCGAAAAAGCCACGCGCGACGTGCCGCTGCAAATCGACAACGTGTTTGCCGCCGTGCGCGCCGTGCATGGCCGCATCAAAGGCTCGTACGCCGTCGTCGCCATGGTGGCCGGACACGGGCTGCTGGCGTTTCGCGACCCCTACGGCATCCGCCCGCTGTGCCTGGGGCGCAGTGCAAGCGGCAGCGTCATGCTTGCCAGCGAGTCGGTCGCGCTGGAAGGCACGGGCCATGTGTTCGAGCGCAACATCGCACCCGGCGAGGCCGTCTTCGTCGACTTGCAAGGCCAGCTGCACAGCCAGTCCTGCGCCGACCAGACCCAGCTCCATCCCTGTATTTTTGAGTTCGTCTACCTGGCCCGGCCGGATTCGGTGCTGGACAACATATCGGTCTACCAAGCGCGGCTCAATTTGGGCCAGGCGCTGGCCAAGCGGGTGGTCTCGACCGTGCCGCCGAGCGATATCGACGTGGTGATCCCCATCCCTGAGTCGAGCCGCCCGAGCGCGATGCAGCTGGCCCAGCTGCTGGGCCTGCCCTACCGCGAAGGCTTTGTCAAAAACCGCTACGTCGGACGCACCTTCATCATGCCGGGCCAAGGCGTGCGCAAAAAATCGGTGCGGCAAAAACTCAGCGTGATTGGCAGCGAATTCAAAGGCCGCAACGTCCTGCTGGTGGACGACTCGATCGTGCGCGGCACCACCAGCCGCGAGATTGTGCAAATGGCGCGCGACGCCGGTGCGCGCCGGGTCTACCTGGCCAGTGCGGCGCCGCCGGTGCGCTTTCCCAACGTCTACGGCATCGACATGCCGACCAGCGCCGAGCTGGTGGCACACGACCGCACGGTCGAGCAAATCCGCCAAATCATTGGCTGCGACGCCCTGATCTACCAAGACATCGACGGTATGAAAAACGCCATCGGCGTGCTCAATCCGGCGATTACCGGCTTCGATGCGTCCTGCTTTGATGGCGTCTACGTCACCGGCGACATCTGCGCCGCCGACATCCAGCGCATCCATGCGGCGCGGGTTGGCGCTGACGCGGTGGGCGAGGAAGACAGCTCGCGGCTGGCGCTGCCGAACGCGCAAGTGGCTTGAAAAGGCGTAAATAATTAAATTAATAGCTGCTGGCGCTTGTTTCCAATGGATTTCATTATGAAAAATATTGAAATTCCATATATTTCAAGCGCAATAAGCTATTAAATTCATAGTTTTAGGGCATTTTTGAATGTAACTATCGCCCCGCCCAGGCGCTTACCGACACTTTGCCCCATGACCGAATCCACCTCCGCCGCAGCCCTCCCCACGCGCGTGCGCACCCGCTTTGCACCGTCGCCGACCGGCTTCATCCACCTTGGCAACATCCGCTCGGCGCTCTACCCCTGGGCCTTCGCCCGCTCCATGGGCGGCGACTTCATCCTGCGGATTGAGGACACCGACCTTGAGCGCTCCAGCCAGGCCGCAGTCGATGTGATTTTGGAGGGCATGGCCTGGCTCGGTCTGGACCTGGACGAAGGCCCGTTCTACCAAATGCAGCGCATCGAGCGCTACCGCGCCGTGCTGGCCGAGCTGCAACAGGCGGGCCACGTCTACCCCTGCTACATGGGGCTGGCCGAGCTCGACGCGCTGCGCGAACAGCAATTGGCGGCCAAGCAAAAACCCCGCTACGACGGACGCTGGCGGCCCGAGCCGGGCAAGACCTTGCCGGCTATTCCAGCAGGCGTGCAGCCCGTGCTGCGTTTTAAAAATCCGCAGCACGGCGTTGTGGCCTGGGATGACCGGGTCAAAGGCCGCATCGAGATCCGCAACGACGAACTTGACGATTTGGTGATTGCGCGCCCCGACGGTACGCCGACCTACAACTTCTGCGTCGTGGTTGACGACATCGACATGGCCATCAGCCACGTGATCCGTGGCGACGACCACATCAACAACACACCGCGCCAGATCAACATCTTCCAAGCCCTGGGCCGGCCCGTGCCGATTTACGCCCACCTGCCGACCGTGCTCAACGAGCAGGGCGAGAAGATGAGCAAGCGCAGCGGCGCCAAAGCTGTCACCCAGTACGCGCAGGAAGGCTACCTGCCCGAGGCCATGCTGAACTACCTGGCGCGCCTGGGTTGGTCGCACGGCGACGACGAAATCTTCAGCCGTGCCCAGTTTTTGGAGTGGTTCAACCTCGACCACCTGGGCCGCAGCGCAGCCCAATTCGACGAAACCAAACTGCGCTGGGTCAACGCCCAGCACCTCAAGGCCATGCCCGACGCGGCGCTGGCCGAGCTGGTGCAAGCCGTGCTTGCGCGGCGCGGCATCGCAACCGACGCCCGCCTGGTGCGTATCTGTGCGCTGTTCAAAGACCGTTGCGACACGACCGTGGCACTGGCCGACTGGGCGGCCGTCTTCTACACCGAGATGGAGCCCCGCGCCGACGAGCTGGCCCAACACGTCACCGATGCTGTGCGCCCGGCGCTGGCCAGTCTGGCCGGTGCGCTGGTGAGCGTGCCGTGGGAGCGGGCCGAAATCGCCGTGGCGATCAAGCAAGTGCTGGCCCAGCACCAGCTGAAAATGCCGCAATTGGCCATGCCGGTGCGGGTGCTGGCGCTTGGCCGCGCGCAGACGCCGTCGCTCGACGCCGTGCTAGAACTGCTGCCGCGAGAAATTTTATTGACGCGTTTGGGAAAAGCCTAAAAATCCAGTCTATAATTCGAGGCTCGGAAGTTTGCAGCACTGCACAGCCCCAAAGGCCGGCAAAAAATGCACGCAGCACGGGATAGTAAGGATACGGGGGTATAGCTCAGCTGGGAGAGCGCTTGCATGGCATGCAAGAGGTCATCGGTTCGATCCCGTTTACCTCCACCAAATTTTTTGCAGTAACTGCTTGGGCTGTCAGAAGAGTGGCAGCAAATTGGCAGGAAATTGGCAGTAAAATCAGCCGCTGTTGATCGCAACACGGAATTCCAAGGTTTTGACCCTATCGTCTAGAGGCCTAGGACACCACCCTTTCACGGTGGCTACCGGGGTTCGAATCCCCGTAGGGTCGCCAAGTTGGCTTTGCCAGCTGGGCGTAGTAAATAAGTTGTCAACACTTAGCTCTGCAAAGAGTCAACGTTGTCTACCAGGAGTGGTAGTTCAGTTGGTTAGAATACCGGCCTGTCACGCCGGGGGTCGCGGGTTCGAGTCCCGTCCGCTCCGCCAGTATTTTCCAAGCCTTTGGCCTGGAATATAAAAAGCCACCTTCGGGTGGCTTTTTTGTGGCTGTTTTACCGTCCGCCAGGGGCCGCAGCCGGTCGTCCGTCGTGTTGGCGTGGGCGGCTATGATGCCAAGTTATTTTAGGACTTACGCAAAACCGCCCTGGCGTCGTTTTTTTCCTTGCCGTACCAGGAGGTACTGTCTGCGGAAAAATGCCTAGCCAGGACAATTTTGCGTAAGTCCTATATTTGTCAGGCGCGCAGGCGCAGGGCACTCTCCAATGCCTGGGAATTTGATGCAAAAACTATTTTTGACTTTGACCATTTTGGTGCTCACAGCGTGCGCGCCGATGGTGTGGAACAAGCCGGGCGCATCGGCGCAAGAATATGCTGTCGACAGCTTCGAGTGCACTGAACAGGCCCAGCAGCGCTATGCCGCAGCCGAGCTGAGCGTGTACGGGGGCGAGCTGCGCGACCGGCCGACCAACGATAACGGGCTGTTTGCGGCCTGCCTGAATGCCAAGGGCTGGCACTTGGGGCCGCAGCAAGAAGTGGTGGGCAATGCGCGCAATCTGCGCCTGCAAGAAGACCAGTTCACGCCGACGGCGCTGCGCGATACCTTCACGCTGATCTTGGCCGACCAGCAGGCCTTGTGCGCGCGGCCTGAGTTTGCGGCGCTGTACCGCCGCTCGGCCTGCCAGGTGGGGGATTTGACGATTGCCCAGTTGGCCGATACCGGCGTGCTGGGCGCGGCTGATAAAAGTACATTTTCGCAATTGCGCAAGGAAGGCCAAGAGATTGGCCGCCGGGCGGCGGCAGCGTACCGGGCGTTTGGTGGTGAGCCAGGCCGCCTGACGGCGACGGCGATTGACCGCGCCGAAGCACTGTCAGAAAAAAACGCGCTGGAGCTCTATAGCGGCCGCATGGGCTGGGGTGAGTTCAACCAGCGCCGGCGCGACAACCACGTGCTGTACCGCAATGATTTCAAGCGCATCCACGGGCAGAAATAAGCCTAGCCGCCTGTCGGACTTGGGGAGCGCCGGCTGCAAATCGACCGCAGCGGTCCATTTTTGGCTTCGCCGCTCTTCGAGAACACCGTCTTTTTGGCCCATAGCCGGGCTATGAGCCTGCAAACCCGGCAAAAACTGTCCTCGCTGGGGCCGATTTTGTAGAAACCTGCGGTTTTCGCTGCTCGACGCCCCAAGTCCGACAGGCTCCTAGCCAGGACAATTTTGCGTAAGTCCTAAAACCGTAACTATGGGCTGGTGCGTAAGTCGTGCACCGAAGCGCGGCGCTCGGATCGCCACCCATCGGCAATGCGGCCCTGCGCCCAACCCCTGGCTAGTTTTTTTTGCCTTGATCGCTGGCCTGCAATACGCCTTGCATCACGCCTTGCAAACGGCGATACAGCGTATTGCGACTGATCGCAAGGCTGCGTGCGGCCTGTGAAAGATTGCCACCGCAAGCCTGTACGGCGTTGAGCATGGCTTGGCGCTCAAGGCTGCGCAGATCACTGGCGGGCTGGGGCTGCGCAGGGGTTGCCGGTGCCAGCGCCGCCGTGATTGCCAAGGCCAGATCGTCGGGCAAGTGTTGGTGCTCAATCACATTGGAGCCGGGATCCAGCAGCGCGCAGGCGGTGCGCAAGGCGTTCGCCAGTTGCCGAAAATTACCCGGCCAGTGGTAGCGCAATAAGGCCTGCAACAATGCTGGCGCAATCACCACGGCGCGTTTGGGAGCGAGGCGTTGCAACTCGTTGGCAAACAGACGCACCAAGTCGGTGCGCGTGCGCAGACTGGGCAGTTGCACGCTCAGGCCGTTGAGCCGGTAGTACAAGTCTTCGCGGAAACGACCGGCCTGCATTTCTTGTGCCAAGTCGCGGTGGGTGGCGCAGACCAGCGCAAAGTCAACCGCCACCGGCTGGCCGCCGCCCAGCGGTACGACCTGGCGGTCTTGCAGCACGCGCAGCAACACGGCCTGCAAGTGGCGCGGCATGTCGCCAATCTCGTCAAGAAAAAGCGTGCCCCCCTGCGCTTGTCGGATGCGCCCAGGCGCGCCGGCGCGCAGGGCGCCCGTAAAGGCGCCAGCCTGGTAGCCGAAGAGTTCGGCCTCAATCAGGTGTTCAGGCAGGGCCGCACAATTGACGGCAACAAAAGCATGCTCGCGGCGCGCGCTGCTTTGGTGGACGGCGCGGGCAAAAACTTCCTTGCCAACCCCGGTCTCGCCTTGCAGCAGCAGTGCGATCGGCTGATCGAGAAGCTTGCGGGCGCGGGCGATGGCGGCGCCCAGCACGGTGCAGCCGGTATCGAGTGCGGCCAAAGCGTCCTGCGCTTCGCCTGCGGCGGACGGCACTGGCTCGGCACTGCGCGCAGCAGTGCCGCCGACCGGTGAGCGCAGCGGGCGGCGCACTGCACTCACCCGCGCCCATAGCGCTTGCCCGTTGCACATGGGCAGCAGGCGCGGGGCCGTGGTTTGCGCATGCGCCAGCAGTTGTGCCAGCGGCTCGGCCAACATCTGCGATATCCCTCGGTGGCCCAAGTCGTCCCAGCCCAGGCCGAGCAAGGCCAACGCTGCACGGTTGGCCCCCAGCAGCAAGCCGTCTTCGCGCAGCGCCAACAGGCCTTCGGTCAAGGTGCCCAGACCTTCGCGGCGCGGGTGCAGTTGCAGCCGCAGACCATCCCGCAGACCGTCGTGGCGGTCGAACAGCCGGTTCTCGACCATCCGAGCCGCCGTGCGCACCAGGCCCAAGCTGTGGCGATGGTAATCAGCATGGTGGCTGGACAGATCGAGGGCGCCCAGCAGTCGGCCTTGGGCGTCACGGATGGGCTCAGCAGCGCAGGTGAGAAAGCCGTTGCGCTCCAGGTAATGCTCTTGGCCTTGAACCACCGTCGTGCAACCTTCGGTCAGCGCCGTGCCAATCGCGTTGGTGCCCCGGTACTGCTCGTGCCAGCTGGCACCGGGGCGCAGTGCCACGCGTTCGGCCCGCCGCATGAACGCAGGGTCACCCAAGGCCTGCAAGAGCATGCCGCTGGCGTCGGCCAGCAACAACATGCTGGCGCTGCCCTGGACTTGTGCCAACAGCCACTCCATCAAGGGCTGGGCATACGCAACCAGTTCGCGCTGCTGCTCCAGCGCTCGCGCCAACTGGGTTGCAGAGGCGTGCGGTGCGCTTGGCATGTGGCCGCAAGGCGGCAGACCGGCATCCCAGCTGCGCTGCCACGAGCGTGCCAGCGTGGGGCAGATCAAGCCGAGCGGCAAGTGGCCGTTCGCCAACAGTTGGCGCCGGGCTTGGCGCAACAAGCCAGCGGCGGGCGGATTGTGCAAAAGACGGGATACGGGCATGGCGATCTCCTGAGGCGCGCGGCGCGCGGGCACCGGCGGGCGTAATCGGGCGTAATCGGGCGGCATGGACTGGGTCGGCCGACCCGCCTGGGTTGGCGCCATTGTGCGGGCTGGCGCGTGCGCCGGGCCGGTGCAAACCCGCTGCTGCGTGGCATTTTTAGGACTTACGCAAACCTTGTTGATAGACACTGCCTGTAGCGTCTGAGCTTGTTGAAAAACGCTACCTGTGGATTTTTGCGTAAGTCGTGATTTTGATGCAGTTGTACCATTCTTGGGCACAGCCGCTGCGGCGGACGCTGTTGGTTCGGCGCAGTTTGCGCAAGCGTCTGGGTCAGGTCTGTGCAAGACGAAGCTTGGCCCGTTACTTGCATGCAGCAAGCCATTGAAGCCCTGCCTTCATCGTCTGTTTTTTCCTAACTGGTAACGGCCCAGCCTTTTTTTGTGCACAGCACCCTCATCCCGGGATACCACGGAGCCGGCTCTGCCAGAGCTACGGGTAGCACGGGAATAGGCTGCTAGGTGCAGTGAAGCTGAGGACGAGGCCTTACCCCAACTGGAGATTTCCCATGCTTTACGCGTCTCCCGGCACTGCCGGCGCTCCCGTCTTGTTCAAGACCCACTACGACAACTTCATTGGTGGCAAGTTCGTCGCCCCGTGCAATGGCGAGTATTTCGACGTCATCACGCCCATCACCGGCCTGCCCTATACCCGCGCAGCCCGCTCGGGCGCTGCCGACATCACCTTGGCACTGGACGCCGCACACGCCGCTTGTACGCAATGGGGCAAGACTCCAGCGGCGCAGCGGGCTGGTTTATTGCTGAAGATTGCGGATCGGATCGATGCCAACCTGGAGCTGCTGGCCTATGCCGAAACGGTGGACAACGGCAAGGCCATCCGCGAAACCCTGAACGCTGACATTCCGCTGGCCGCCGACCACTTCCGCTACTTCGCCGGCTGCCTGCGCGCGCAAGAAGGCACACTCAGCGAAATCGACGGCGACACCATTGCCTACCATTTCCATGAGCCGCTGGGCGTGGTGGGGCAAATCATTCCTTGGAATTTCCCCATCCTGATGGCGGCCTGGAAGCTGGCCCCAGCGATTGCCGCAGGCAATTGCGTGGTGCTCAAACCGGCAGAGTCGACGCCGATCTCCATCCTCATCTTGGCCGAGCTGATCGCCGACATACTGCCGCCGGGCGTGCTCAACATCGTCAACGGTTATGGCCGTGAGGCCGGCACGGCATTGGCCACCAGCAAGCGCATTGCCAAAATTGCCTTTACCGGCTCCACCGCCACGGGCCGCGTGATTGCACAGGCCGCGGCGGCCAACCTGATTCCGGCAACGCTAGAGCTGGGCGGCAAGTCGCCCAACATTTTCTTTGCCGACATTGCGCAGGCCGACGACGCCTTCTTCGACAAGGCGATTGAGGGGCTGGTGATGTTCGCCTTCAACCAAGGTGAGGTCTGCTCCTGCCCCTCCCGGGCCTTGATCCAAGAGTCGATCTATGCCCCGTTTATGGAGCGTGCACTGGCCCGGGTTAAGCAGATCAAGCGGCTGAGCCCGCTTGACACCAGCAGCATGATGGGCGCACAGGCCTCGGCCGAGCAAATGCGGAAAATCGAATCCTATCTGGCGCTGGGCAAAGAAGAAGGCGCGCAAGTGCTGATCGGTGGTGCACGGGCGCAGCTAGGTGGTGAGCTGGCGCAGGGCTACTACATCGAGCCGACCTTGTTCAAAGGTCACAACAAAATGCGTATTTTTCAGGAAGAGATTTTTGGTCCGGTGCTGGCCGTCACCACCTTCAAAGACGAGGCCGAAGCGCTGGCCATCGCCAACGACACGCCCTACGGCCTGGGCGCGGGCGTCTGGAGCCGCGACGGCAGCACCGCCTACCGCATGGGCCGCGCCATCCAGGCAGGCCGGGTTTGGACCAACTGCTACCACGTATACCCAGCACATGCCACGTTTGGCGGCTACAAAGAATCTGGTATTGGCAGGGAGACCCACAAAGTCATGCTCGACCAGTACCAGCAGACCAAAAACCTGCTGGTTAGCTACAGCCCGAAAGCCATGGGCTTTTTCTGATTGAGGGTGCTAAAAGCCTGCTTGGAATCGGATCGCGTTGTGCAGCACATTGCGGCACAACGCACAACAAATGATACTTGTTATCTCGAAAGCCTTACCCAACAAGCGCTAGGCGGTAGTTAGGCTAAAAAAATAGGACGTAGGCAAATATGTTTGCCTACGTCCTATGGGAAACGGCCATTGCTACACGCCTGGGCGCCTAGCAACAGTTTGGACAAACGGCGCCTCACATCCGTGAAAGCGCCGTTCGTCGTTTACTGCAACTTGATTTCGACGTCAACGCCAGCTGGCAAATCGAGCTTCATCAAGGCATCAACCGTTTTGTCGGTCGGATCCACAATGTCCATCAGACGCTGGTGCGTGCGAATCTCCAGCTGATCACGGCTGGTCTTGTTCACGTGCGGCGAGCGCAGGATGTCAAACCGCTTCATGCGCGTTGGCAAAGGCACGGGGCCCTTGACAATCGCACCGGTGCGCTTGGCAGTGTCAACAATTTCAGCCGCCGACTGGTCGATCAGCTTGTAGTCAAACGCCTTCAGGCGGATACGGATTTTTTGCTTGGTAGACATGGTAATTCCCTTAATTTGTCAAAAGAATTACGCAATGACCTTGGCCACAACACCAGAGCCCACGGTCTTGCCGCCTTCACGGATGGCGAAGCGCAAGCCTTCTTCCATCGCAATCGGGTTGATCAGCTTGACCGTGATGCTGACGTTGTCGCCAGGCATGATCATCTCTTTGCCTTCTGGCAACTCGATCGCACCGGTCACGTCCGTGGTACGGAAGTAGAACTGGGGACGGTAGTTGTTGAAGAAAGGCGTGTGACGGCCGCCTTCGTCCTTGCTCAGCACATAGACTTCAGCGGTGAAGTGGGTGTGCGGCTTGATCGATCCGGGCTTGCACAGCACTTGGCCGCGCTCGACGTCTTCGCGCTTGGTGCCGCGCAGCAGCACGCCGACGTTGTCGCCAGCCTGGCCCTGGTCGAGCAGCTTGCGGAACATCTCGACGCCGGTGCAGGTGGTCTTGACAGTGTCACGGATGCCGACGATCTCGATTTCTTCGCCAACCTTGATGATGCCGCGCTCGACCGCGCCGGTCACCACAGTGCCGCGACCCGAGATCGAGAACACGTCTTCAACCGGCATCAAGAATGCACCGTCAATCGCACGCTCTGGCGTTGGGATGTAGCTGTCGAGGGCATCGGCCAGCTTCATGATGGCTTGCTCACCCAAGGGGCCCGTGTCGCCTTCCAGCGCCAATTTGGCCGAGCCGTGGATGATGGGCGTGTCGTCGCCTGGGAAATCGTATTTGTCGAGCAGCTCGCGCACTTCCATCTCGACCAGCTCCAGCAGCTCGGCGTCGTCGACCATGTCGCACTTGTTCAAGAAAACAATGATGTAGCCCACACCCACTTGGCGCGCCAGCAAAATGTGCTCGCGGGTCTGGGGCATAGGGCCGTCAGCGGCCGAGCAAACCAAAATAGCGCCGTCCATCTGGGCCGCGCCGGTAATCATGTTTTTCACATAGTCGGCGTGACCAGGGCAGTCAACGTGGGCGTAGTGGCGGGCACTGGTCTCGTACTCAACGTGCGAGGTGTTGATCGTGATACCGCGCGCTTTTTCTTCCGGAGCAGCGTCAATCTGCGCGTAGTTTTTAGCTTCGCCGCCGAACTTCTTGGCCAGCACGGTGGCAATGGCTGCCGTCAGCGTGGTTTTGCCGTGGTCGACGTGACCGATGGTGCCCACGTTGACGTGGGGCTTGGTTCGCGTGAACTTTTCTTTTCCCATTTTTCAATTCTCCAAAAAGAGCATGCCCGTGTGTGGTTTAAGGTCTGCACTTGGTTGCTGATTCGCTCTGCACGGGAACAGAACGGCACCAAATCGCAGACCGCGAGCCATGCAACACATGGCCCAAACTTAAAAAACTAACTACAGCTGCAGCGAGCGCAGCAAGCTGCTTCATCCAGAGATACAGTGGATCCGGCTTTGCCGGTCCACTGGTATCGCCCCCGGCAGGGGGTTGGCGTTACGCGAAGCGAAAAGCCTGGGGGCGAGCCTTACTTTGCCCGCGACGCGACGATCGCTTCTGCCACGTTGCGTGGAGCTTCGCTGTAGTGCTTGAACTCCATCGTGTAGGTAGCACGACCTTGCGACATCGAGCGCAGCGTGGTGGCATAGCCAAACATTTCCGACAGTGGAACTTCGGCCTTGATCGACTTGCCGCCACCCATCATGTCGTCCATACCCTGCACCATGCCACGGCGTGAAGACAAATCGCCCATCACGTTGCCGGCATAGTCTTCCGGGGTCTCAACCTCAACCGCCATCATGGGCTCCAGAATCACCGGGCTGGCCTTGCGGCAGCCTTCCTTGAAACCGAAGATCGCAGCCATCTTGAACGCCAATTCATTCGAGTCCACATCGTGGTACGAGCCAAAATGCAGCGTAACTTTGACGTCGACCACGGGGTAGCCGGCCAACACGCCTTGCGTTACCGCCTCATTGATGCCCTTTTCCACCGCAGGAATATATTCGCGAGGCACCACACCGCCCTTGATCGCGTCAATGAACTCAATGCCTTTACCAGGCTCATTGGGCTCAATCTTCAGGACCACGTGACCGTACTGGCCTTTACCACCAGACTGGCGGACAAACTTACCCTCAGCGTCCTCGATCGTCTTGCGGATGGTTTCGCGGTACGCCACCTGGGGCTTGCCAACGTTGGCCTCAACACCAAACTCGCGCTTCATGCGGTCGACAATGATTTCCAGGTGCAACTCACCCATGCCGGCAATCAGCGTCTGTCCCGACTCTTCGTCGGTCTTGACACGGAAAGAAGGGTCTTCTGCGGCCAAACGCTGCAAAGCGATACCCATTTTTTCTTGGTCGGCCTTGGTCTTGGGCTCCACCGCCTGCGTAATCACCGGCTCCGGGAACACCATGCGCTCCAAAATGATGGGGTGGTGAAGGTCCGACAAAGTCTCGCCCGTCGTCACATCCTTCAAACCAACGCAGGCGGCAATGTCGCCAGCGCGGATTTCATCGACTTCGAGACGCTCATTGGCGTGCATTTGCACAATCCGACCAATCCGCTCTTTTTTGCCCTTGATCGAGTTATAGACCGTGTCACCCTTGGTCAATACACCCGAATAAACGCGGACAAAAGTGAGCTGACCAACAAACGGATCGGTCATCAGCTTGAACGCCAAAGCCGAGAACTTTTCATTGTCTTCGGGCTTGCGGTAGATATCTTTTTCGTCTTCGTCGGTGCCATGCACGGGCGGGATATCGGCCGGCGAAGGCAGCAACTCAACCACCGCGTCCAGCATGCGCTGCACGCCCTTATTCTTGAACGCAGTTCCGCACAGCATGGGCTGGATTTCACTGGCCAGCGTGCGCGCACGCAAACCCTGGGTGATTTCGTCTTCGGTCAAATCACCTTCTTCCAGGTACTTATTCATCAACGCTTCAGAAGCTTCAGCGGCTGATTCAACCATTTTTTCACGCCACTCTTTGGCGCTGGCAAGCAAATCAGCTGGAATTTCTTCGTAATCGAACTTCATGCCCTGGGAGGCCTCGTTCCAGATGATGGCCTTCATCTTGCGCAGATCGATCACACCGCGGAAATTATCTTCAGCGCCAATCGGAATCACGATCGGCACCGGATGCGCCTTCAGGCGCAGCTTCATCTGCTCGACGACCTTGAAGAAATTGGCACCGGTACGGTCCATTTTGTTGACAAAAGCCAAACGCGGCACTTTGTGCTTATTCGCCTGGCGCCACACAGTTTCCGACTGTGGCTGGACGCCACCGACCGCGCAGTAGACCATGCAGGCACCGTCCAACACACGCATCGAGCGCTCAACTTCAATCGTGAAGTCGACGTGTCCGGGAGTGTCGATGATATTGATGCGGTGCTCGGGCATCGACAAGTCCATACCCTTCCAAAAGCAAGTCACCGCCGATGACGTGATCGTGATGCCGCGCTCTTGCTCTTGCTCCATCCAGTCGGTGGTGGCAGCGCCGTCATGCACCTCACCCAGCTTATGGGTCACGCCGGTGTAGAAAAGAATACGTTCTGTCGTCGTGGTCTTGCCAGCGTCGATGTGGGCGGAGATACCGATATTGCGGTAGCGCTCGATGGGCGTCTTGCGAGCCATGGTGAATCCTTGATTGATCGCGTTAGTTTGTGAAGTCACAGGCCTACGCAGCCTTGTGCGCCCAAGTATTCTCTTGGAGAGCGAAATCAACATAAGGCCGCAGGCAAAAAACCTGCGGCCTTATGCGCTTGGGCATGGCCGGATGCTTTAAATACGCAATTGCGTTAGAAGCGGAAGTGGCTAAAGGCCTTGTTGGCTTCTGCCATGCGGTGCACTTCGTCACGCTTTTTCATGGCACCACCACGGCCTTCGGTGGCCTCCATCAGCTCATTGGCCAGACGCAGGGACATGGATTTTTCACCACGCTTGCGGGCCGCCTCTTTCAGCCAACGCATGGACAAAGCCAGGCGACGCACGGGACGCACCTCCACCGGCACTTGGTAGTTGGCACCACCAACCCGACGCGACTTGACTTCCACCATCGGCTTGATGTTATTGATCGCCATGGTGAAGGCTTCCAACGGATCTTTGCCGGGGTTTTTCTTCTCGATAAAGTCCAGAGCGCCATAAATAATGCGTTCTGCGACTGCTTTTTTGCCGCCTTCCATGATGACGTTCATGAATTTGGACAGTTCAATATTGCCGTACTTAGGGTCCGGCAGAATTTCACGTTTAGGGACTTCGCGACGACGTGGCATTTTTCACCTCTTAATTGCTTCAGTTGGCATCAATATCTGACACCGCAAAAACCATTTTGGTTTTCACTTACTCGACCCAACAACGGGTCACTACGTTGATCCACCGCGCCACGCGGGAAACAACACCTTTTATCCGAACAAACGAAAAGCTTATTTGGCCTTTGGCTTTTTCGCACCGTACTTGGAGCGCGACTGCTTGCGGTCTTTCACGCCTTGCAGGTCAAGCGAACCACGAACAATGTGGTAGCGCACACCGGGCAAGTCCTTGACACGACCGCCGCGAACCAGCACGACGCTGTGTTCCTGCAGGTTGTGGCCTTCGCCGCCGATGTACGAGATGACTTCAAACCCGTTGGTCAGGCGCACCTTGGCGACTTTACGCAAAGCGGAGTTTGGCTTCTTGGGCGTGGTGGTGTACACACGGGTGCAAACGCCACGGCGCTGCGGGGAATTTTCCATCGCGGGGCTTTTGGACTTGATCTTTTCGACCTCGCGCCCCTGACGGACTAACTGATTGATGGTTGGCATTGGAAAAACGTCCCTAAACGTCTGGAAAACACATAAAAGCGGTATGAAATACGCGAAAACTTCCCCGCACCAAAAGCGGAAAAGCTTTCTAGTATAAACCGGATAGCGAAAAGGCTCAAGCGGGGCGCCGCATCAGCCTTGAGCCGGTCACGCCAGCCCTGCGCAAAAACGACCCGGCGCCCCGAAATTTGACGGCTACTTGATCCAGAGCCTGATGGAATCCCAGGCGCGACCGAAAATGCCGGCTTCCTCCACAGCCTCCAGCGCGACCAGCGGAACTTCGGCGACCGGAAGGGGGTTGTCACCCAGCATGACCTTGAGGCTGCCCAGCGACTGGCCCTTTTTGAAGGGCGCGACCAGCGGGTCAGGCCGGGCGACCTGGGTTTTCACCTTGGGCGCGCTGCCTGCGGCCACCGCGACCACGATGGCCTCGGGCCGCCCGAGCTTGACGGTGGACTCCTTGCCCTTCCAGACGGCCGGCGAGACAACGGCCTGGCCGGCGTCGAACAGCTTCACGGCCTCATAGGCGGTGTAACCCCAGTTCAGCAGCTTTTGCGATTCGCTGGCGCGGGCGCTGTCGCTGGTCGTTCCCAGCACAATCGCCAGCAGGCGGCGGCCGCCCGCCGCACCGGCAGCGCCCAGATTCGGAAAGTCACGTTTGGCCGTGGCGATCATGCAGTAGCCGGCCGCGTTGGTGTGGCCGGTTTTCAGGCCATCCACCGTCGGATCGCGAAACAGCAGCGTGTTGCGGTTGGTGTCATTGGCGGGCGGGGTGCCGGGGTAGCGGTATTTCTTGATGGCCGAGTAAGCGACGTAATCGGGGAAGTCCTGCATCAGACGCGTCGACAGGATGCTCAGGTCACGCGCCGTGGTGGTATGGCCGGCCTCGGTCAGGCCTTCGGGGTTCTTGTAGCTGGTCGACTTCATGCCCAGCGCCTTGGCCTGCTCGTTCATGAGCTGCACGAAATGCTCGGCCGTGCCGCCCACGCCCTCGGCCAGCGCCATGGTGGCGTCGTTGCCCGACTGCACCACCATGCCTTTGATGAGGTCCTCGACCGGCACCTGCATCTTGGGGTCGATGAACATGCGTGAGCCCGGCATTTTCCAGGCGCGCTCGCTCACGCCAAAAGTCTGCTTGAGGGTGATTTTCTTGGACCTGAGCGCGTCAAACACCAGGTATTCGGTCATCAGCTTGGTCAGCGACGCCGGCTCGACCGGCGAATCGATGTCCTTGGCGGCCAGAATCTGGTTGGCCGTGACGTCAAGCAGCAGGTAGGAACGCGCGGCAACCTCGGGGGCCTGCGGCGCCTGGGCGTGCGCGGCGGGAAGCGCCACCGAAAAAGTCAGGATCAGGGTGGCGGCGAGGCCGCGCAGGCCGACTGGGGCCTTGAGTGAGCATTGCATGTCAGGAATTGGATAGGGGGAAAGAGGGGAAAAAAGAAGACCGGAGTGGACCGCGCAGGATCAGCAAGGTTCAGGACACGGACGACGCGAGATGGCGCACCACCAGGTTTTTCAGCAAGGGCAATTGTCCATGAAAGAAATGCCCGACTCCGGGCACAACCGTAACAGGAAGCGCCTGCGGACGCGCCCAGTCCATCACGGCGGACAGCAGCACGGTGTCGTCCTGCTCGCCATGCACGACCAGCGTTTTAAGGTGGGCGGCAGGCTCTATCTGCGCCGCAGCGGCGCGGCTGACGCTGGTGCCCACCAGCACAAGCTTTTCAATCTGTCGGCTTGCATTCAGGCGCTCAAAGGCGTGGGTCGTGACAAAAGCACCGAAGGAAAACCCCGCCAGTGCCAGCGCGGCCTGGCCGTCGCCCACGGGCGCCGAATCGCTTTGAGTGCCGCCTGCCGGCGCCACGTGCTGCACCACCGCCAGAAAATCCTCCAGCTCGCCCCGGCCTTCGTCGTGGCTGCCGGCACTGCCGCCAACGCCGCGAAAGTTGAAGCGCACGGCCGTCCAGCCCGACTGGACGAAGGCCCGCGCCAGGGTTTGCACCACCTTGTTGTCCAGCGTGCCGCCGAACAGCGGATGCGGATGGGCAATCACGGCGACGCCGCGCGATGCACCGGCAGGCACATCCAGCGCAATTTCAAGCGCGCCCACGGGGCCCTGAATGGTGGATTTACGGGTCTGGGAATTCACGGATGCGCTTTCTGTTCAATCAACGCACTATAAAAACAATAGCACACTATAGCCGTATTCATTGGACAATCGGCCAAATTCATGCGTTTTTTGCCGACAGGGGCGAAACGGCACGCAAAGCCTCACCGACAGGCCGCCGTTAGCGGCCCAGATGCGCGGGCACCAGCAGGCGCTCGACCACCTGGCCGTTTTTCAGGTGCGACTCGACAATCTCGTCGATGTCGCTGTCATCCACATAGCTGTACCAGACCGCTTCGGGATACACCACCAGCACCGGCCCGGCCGCGCAGCGGTCCAGGCAACCGGCCTTGTTCACCCGCACCTTGCCCGGGCCCGCCAGTC
>JAYVXE010000095.1:0-7579 GCA_043785395.1 Burkholderiaceae bacterium
CGGCGCTCCCCCCACAAGGGGGCGCACCTGGTGGCCTGGCGGAGCCAGATCCACGGGTGCACTGGAAGGGGAGGTGAACTTGTCCCACCCCCGTAGCGCCTGCGGCGCTCCCCCCTCAAGGGGGGCGCACCTGGTGGCCTGGCGGAGCAGATCCACGGGTGCACTGGAAGGGGCGCGCGCGTCTTGTGCTGTGGGCCTGGCTCAGTCGAGCGCTGTTTCGGCCTCGGCCTCGGCCCGGTCCTGCGGCTCAAGCTCGTCTTGCTGTGGCTTGACCAAGAGCACCGGCACCGGCGCTGCATGGTGCAAGGCTTGCGAGACCGAGCCCTGCCAAGCGCCGCGCAGGGCGCCGCTGCCGTGGCTGGCCATGACCACCAGGTCGCAGCCGTACTCGCTCACCAAGTCCAGCAACGCCTGCGCGGGCTCACCGCTGACCACCACGCTCTCAAACGACTGGCCCGCAGCTTCCAACAAAGACTGGGCGGCGCCCAGCAAGTCGGCACCGGCGGCATGGCGCAGCGCATCCAGCGCCTGCGGGTCGGGCAACACCACCATCTCGTACAGACTGGCCGGGGCCTGCACATTGGCCAGCACAAAGTCGGCTTGCAAGCCGTCCTTCACCAGGCGCAGGGCAAAGTCAAGCGCGTGCAAGGACAGCGCCGAGCCGTCCATGGGTAAGAGAATTTTCATGGCAACTCCTTATGCAGTAAGGCGCCAGTGTCGGTCAGTTGGGGCGCTTTGTCTTGGCCCCATAAAGAGCATGCTCAGGTAATACTCACGACTTACGCAAAAATCCACAGGTAGCGTTTTTCAACAAGCTCAGACGCTACAGGTAGTGCCTATCAACAAGGTTTGCGTACGTCCTAATACTTTTGGAGGCTAACTGTCATGCATGGGCCAAGCGCCACCGAGCGATGAAACCGCGCAGCGAGACGAGCACGCCGCCCCCAGTGCACCCGTGGATATGGCTCTGCCAGGCCACCGGGTGCGCCCCCTTGAGGGGGCGAGCGCCGCAGGCGCTTCGGGGGTGTTTCACGTTAACTGATGGAGGCTGCCATGAACCTTGCTGTCATTCGCCCTGTGGCGATAAAAATTGACCAAGAGACCAAAGAGCGCGTAAATCGCCTGGCCCAGGCGCGCCAACGCACACCGCACTGGATCATGCGAGAGGCGATCAACCAGTACGTCGAGCGCGAAGAAAAGCGCGAAGCGTTCCGGCAAGACACGCTCAAGGCTTGGGAAGAGCACCGAGCCACGGGCTTGCACGCGACGTCCGAAGAGGTCAATGCTTGGCTGGCGAGCTGGCGAGCTGGCACACGCAAAGCGAGCTGCCGGCCCCGACATGCCACACATAAGTAGGACTTACGAAAACCTTGTTGATAGACACTAGCTGTAGCGTCTGAGCTTGTTGAAAAACGCTACCTGTGGATTTTTGCGTAAGTCGTGTCCTAATAAGGTTTGCGCCCGGTGCTGTCCGTGATTTGCAGCGGCTGCGCGAATTCCTTCGCCCAAAGAACCCTGTTGCCGCCCAACGTGCGGGCGCAGCCATCGTCCAGGCCGTGCAAGTGCTTGGCTTGCAAGCCAAGATCGGGCGTCCGATCGAGGGTATGCCTGAAGCGTACCGGGAATGGGTGATCGACTTTGGCGGCAGTGGCTACGTGGCGTGCTACCGCCTCGACGGCGATGGCGTCACGATTCTTGCGCTGCGACACCCAAAAGAGCTGGAATAAATCTGAGACCGGTTATCCGCGCTGGGTGAGCCCATCGGCCCCTAATCCCGCAACCGAACGGCACGCCACCTTCCCACTTTCCCACCAACGCGAATGACGCTCCAAGCCAAGCCCGCCAAGATGGAAAACCGCAGACCCACCACTCCGGCCGTGACGCCCTTCATGGCCGCCTTGGTCGCTGGTGGGCCGACTCGGACGCGTAGCACAGCAGCAATCCCGGCACCACTGGCAATCCACCCAGTAGCACACCGCACCTCACCCACAGCGCTTGCTCAGACAACATCTGAGCGAAGTTGGCACTGAGGTCATAGCCCGACCGGACAATCTCCGCCCCCCACGAAGCCGATGGCGAGCGCTTTGGCAAAGATCCGTAAATCGGGCATTTTCATGGCTGGCTCGGGATTTTCTATCTGTTCAGGACTTACGCGAAATTTGCGCAAAATGGCCGCCCGATCGAGAACTTGCCTGACGCGCACCTGCGAAGTCGGCAAAAACCGACCTCGCTGGGGCGGCCATTTCGCTTCGGTGCGACAAGTCCGACAGGCTGCTAGTTCACCAGCACCAGCTTGCCCTTCACCTGGCGGGAGCCCATGTGCGCGTAGGCGGTTTTGAGCTCGGCCATTGGCATGCAGCGGTCGATCACCGGTTTGATCTTGCCCTGGGCATGCCACGTGAGCAGCTGCTCCATCATGGCGGCATTGGCTTGCGGCTCGCGGCGTGCAAAGTCACCCCAGAACACGCCGACGATGGAGGCGCCCTTGAGCAGAGTCAGGTTCAGCGGCAGCGCTGGAATCGGTCCGGCCGCAAAGCCAACCACCAAGTAGCGGCCACGCCAGGCGATGGAGCGGAATGCGGGCTCGGCGAAGTCGCCGCCGACCGGGTCGTAAATCACCTCTGGGCCTTGGCCGTCGGTCAAGGTTTTGATGCGTTCGCGTAAGTTTTCTTGGCTGTAGTTGATCGTGGCGTCAGCCCCTAGGCTGCTGCACAGGGCGCACTTTTCGGCGCTGGAGGCGGCGGCAATGACGCGTGCACCGGCGGCCTTGGCGATTTGAATGGCCGCCGTCCCGACGCCGCCGGCGGCACCCAGCACCAGCACGGTCTCGCCCGCCTTCAGCTGGGCGCGGTCAATCAAGGCGTGCCAGGAGGTGGCGTAGGTCATGATGAAGGCGGCGGCATCGGTGAACGAAAAACCGCTGGGCAAGGGCAGGCAGCGTGCCGCCGGGGCAATCACGTGGCTGGCAAAGCCACCCGTGCCGGACAGGCAGGCGACGCTTTGGCCGACCTTCAAGTGCGTCACGCCGGCCCCTACGGCCTGCACGGTACCGGCGTATTCCGAGCCCGGCACAAAGGGCAGGGCGGGTTTCATTTGGTATTTGTTTTGCACGATCAGCAGATCGGGAAAGTTCAGGCTGGCGGCCTGGATCGCGATCAATACCTCACCCTGCTGGGGGCTTGGCGTTGGCAGTTGGGTCCAGTGCAGGGCGTCAACGCCGGTCGGGTTCTCGCAAAGCCAAGCATGCATGGGAGGTCTCCTTTGTCAGTGTGGCAACCATGATAGATGCGACTCGGCGCGTTTTAGTTGGCCTTTGTCTCTGGCGTGACCTTGGGGTGGGGGGCGCCGACTGCACGCGGCCGTGGCAGGCGACAATGGCCGGCGTGGGCCGGGCCGCCGCCCTACAATTCGCAGCACGCTATGGAGCCCGCCCCCTATGAAGATTCTTATTTGTAATGACGATGGTTACCAGGCCTTGGGCATCATTGCGCTCTTTGAGGCCTTGCAAACTTTGCCGGGGGTCGCCGTCGAGGTGGTCGCACCCGAGCACAACAACAGTGCCAAGTCGAATGCACTGACCCTGCATTCGCCGCTGTATGTGCAGCGCGCCGCCAATGGTTTTCGCTATGTCAATGGCACGCCGGCCGATTGCATGCACATTGCACTCACCGGCTTGCTTGACTATCGGCCCGATCTGATTGTCTCTGGCATCAATAACGGCGCCAATATGGGCGACGACACGATCTACTCGGGCACCGTGGGCGCGGCGATGGAGGGGTATTTGTTTGGAATTCCTTCCATTGCCTTTTCACAGGTCAAAAAGGGCTGGGCTGAGTTGACGGCGGCGGCACAGACGGCGCGTGACCTCGTTGCCCAGCTGATGGCGCACCAAAAGCTGGCCGCCGGGCCTTGGCTGTTGAATGTGAATATTCCCAATTTGCCACTGCAGGCACTGAAGCCAGCCAAAATTTGCCGCCTCGGGCGCCGCCATGTGGCCGAGCCGGTGATCTCTCAAACAAGCCCTCGCGGTGAGACCATGTACTGGATTGGCGGCGCAGGAGGGGCCAAGGACGATGCCGAAGGTACTGATTTCCATGCCGTGCTGCAAGGCCATGTGGCAATCACGCCGCTGAAGACCGATTTGACCGATTTTGACCAGCTGCCGGACTGGGCCCAAAGCGGGCCGTGGCGCAGTGCCGGCGGCCCGCTCGGGAGTGTCTAAGTGACGCAGCGTCCGCGCTTTCCCGTACAGCTCGATCTGCATTCGGGCCGGCCCGATGCCGCTAAAGGCAGCGCCAACCACACGCTTGGAGCCCGTCCTGGCGGCCCCAAGTTGGTGGGGCACAACGGGCCCCAGGCCTTGTTGCCCGACTCTGTTGCGCTGCGCGCGCGCATGGTGCAGCGGCTGGCCCTGCAAGGCATTCGCTCAGCCGCCGTGCTGCACGCCATGGGGCAGTTGGAGCGCCACCGCTTTGTTGACAGCGGACTGGCCAACCAGGCGTACGAAGACACCAGCTTGCCAATCGGCCTGGGCCAGACCATCTCCAAGCCCAATGTGGTCGCGCGCATGGCCGAGTTGCTGCTGGACGCAGCGACGCTGCAGCCCGATCCGCTGCGTGCTATGCGGCTGGGGCGGGTGTTGGAAATTGGCACTGGCTGCGGCTACCAGGCGGCGTTGCTCAGCCTGTTGGTAAGCGAGGTCTATAGCATTGAGCGTCTGCGTGGTCTGCACGACAAGGCTCGTGAAAATTTACGCCATTTTCGGTTGGCCAATGTGCATTTGCTGCTGGGCGATGGCATGCAAGGCTACGCCAAGGGCGCGCCTTATGCTGGCATCATCGCCGCTGCTGGCGGCGACACCGTGCCGCAGGCTTGGTGTGACCAGTTGGCGCTGGGTGGGCGGCTGGTGGCACCGTTGGTGACAGGTACCGGGCAGCAGTCGTTGGTGGTGGTGGACCGCGGTCCCCATGGTTTCAAACAAAGCATTTTAGAGGCGGTGCACTTTGTCCCCCTAAAATCGGGCATCGCTTGAAGGGATAAAAAATATGCAGGGTTTGCGTTGGCCTGAGTGGCCGTGTCGGTTTGGTGGATCAATGCTGGTGGCCACGGCAGTGCTGGCTGGGTGTGCAGGCCCTTCGGGGCAGGCAACGGTAGAGGATAGGGGGACGGCTGTGACCAGCCAGTCGGCTGCTGTGCCGGCGTCTGCGGGAAGCGCTAGCGCGGTGAGCAGTGCGTACAACCGGGCTGGTTACTACACCGTGCAACCGGGTGATACATTGATCCGTATCAGTTTGGATTCTGGTCAAAACTGGCGTGACATCGTGCGCTGGAATGACATTCAAAACCCGGATCTGATCGAAGTCGGGCAGGTGCTACGGACTTCGACCAATGTGCCGATACCTGTGCAGCCCGCTGGTTTGCAGCTGCCTGGCATGCCTGTGCAAGAGGCCGGTGGCGTGGTGAGCCTCCCCGTCACTTCGTCCACGCTGGCCGCGACCGCCGTACCCGATGCCGTGGCTCCAACGCCAGCGGCAGTCAGCCCGAAGGCGACGGCGGCGACGGGCAAAGACGATGATCTGACTTTTGCCTGGCCTGTCAACGGAGCCTTGCTCAGTGGTTTTGACAACAACAAGAACAAAGGGCTGGACTTGGGGGGCAAAGTCGGTGACCCCGTGCTGGCCGCAGCCGATGGCAAAGTGGTCTATGCCGGCGCCGGACTGCGGGGCTATGGCAATCTGCTGATCCTCAAGCACAACAACACCTACCTGACCGCGTATGCGCACAACCATTCACTGATGGTCAAAGAAGACCAGTCGGTGCGCAAGGGCCAGAAAATTGCCGAAATGGGCCGCAGTGACGCCGACCGCGTCAAGTTGCACTTTGAAGTCCGGCGCCAGGGCACGCCGGTGGACCCGGCCAAATACCTGCCGGCACGCTAAGCGCAAATGCCGCCGCAACAGCTGTTGCGGCGGCATTTTTGCTGAACCGCTGCACGCGCTCTGAGACAATCAGCGGATGACCGAATCCGTACCCAAAATACCGCAACCCAGCTCCGGGGATCAACCTGATTGGCTTGACATTGAGTCGCTTGACATCGAAGCCCAGGGTATCGCCCACCGGGCCGATGGCAAAGTGGTGTTTGTCGAAGGAGCGCTGCCGTTTGAGCGGGTGAGTGCCCAAACTTACCGCAAAAAAGCCCAGTGGGAGCTGGCCAGCGTGACGGCCATCCATAGCGAGTCAGCGCAGCGGGTGCGTCCGGCTTGCCCTCATTTTGGTCTGCACGGCGGCGCCTGCGGTGGCTGCAAGATGCAGCACCTGCACATCGGCGCGCAGGTTGCCAGCAAGCAACGCGTGCTCGAAGACAGCCTTTGGCACTTGGGCAAAGTTCGCTCCGAGCTGGTTTTGCGGCCAATCGAAGGCCCGGCCTGGGGCTACCGTTACCGCGCCCGGCTGTCGGTGCGCGACGTTGTCAAAAAAGGCGTGGTACTGGTTGGCTTTCACGAGCGCAAGAGCCGCTACGTGGCGGACATGTCGGTCTGCCCGGTGCTGCCGCCCCATGTCAGTGCCATGCTGCTGCCGCTGCGCGCGCTGATCGGCGCCATGGACGCACGCGCCAGTTGCCCTCAAATTGAGCTGGCCTGTGGCGACGATGTGACGGCTCTGGTGCTGCGGCACATGGAGCCCCTGGGTGCAGCTGACCTGGGCCGACTGCGTGCATTCGCGCTGGCCCACTCTGCGCCGGGCCAGCCCAGCCTGCAATGGTGGTTGCAGTCCAAAGGCCCGGACAGTGTGCAGCGGCTCGACAGCGGCGGCCCTGAGCTTGCCTATGCGCTGCCCGACTTTGGTATCACCATGCCGTTCCGGCCCACGGACTTCACCCAGGTCAACCCTGAGATCAACCGCGTCTTGGTGGCGCGGGCCTTGCGCCTGCTTGCTGTGCGTCGCGATGAGCGGGTGATTGATTGGTTTTGCGGTCTGGGCAATTTCACTTTGCCGCTGGCCACCCAGGCCGGCGAAGTGCTAGGCATCGAAGGCAGCGAGGCGCTGGTTGCGCGTTCACGTGAAAATTATGAATCAAATAGCATTGTAACGCTTACTGGTAAAGCGCTTTGTGCTACTAAATTCATAGCAAGAGACCTGTTCGAGATGAGCCCCGAGTTGTTGATGCAAGATGGGCGCGCTGACAAATGGTTGGTCGATCCACCGCGTGACGGTGCTTTTGCCTTGTTCAAAGCGCTGGCTGAACTGCACGAGCGCGAACAAGGCGTGGTGGCGCCGACCGATGCCGATGCGTCAGCCGAAACCCTGGTCGCCGCGATGCCCGCCCCTCGGCCCTCGGCGCAGGGCTGGGCGCCCCCCCAGCGCATCGTCTACATCAGCTGCAATCCGGCCACCTTGGCGCGTGATGCAGGCCTGCTGGTGCACCGGGCTGGCTACCGCTGCACGGCCGCTGGCATGGTCAATATGTTCCCGCACACCGCCCACGTGGAGAGCATGGCAGTGTTCGAGCGCGTCATGCTGTAACGGGCTTTTTGTCGGATTCTTCGCTGTTAGGACTTGCGCAAAACCGCCCTGGCGT
>JAYVXE010000096.1:0-2266 GCA_043785395.1 Burkholderiaceae bacterium
GGTCTGCCAAAAGGTATCGACAATCGGGCAGCGCTCGCGGCCAATGTTTTTGTGGTACCACATCCAAGCCTCAGGATTGATCGGCTCCCCGACCGAGCCCAGCAAACGCAGGCTGTCCAGATTGAAGCGGTCCGGGTGCGCAACCGGGTTCGACTCGGCAGCCTTGATCAGCGAGCGAATCGCCGTCGGCGCGGTATAGAAAATGGTGCACTGGTGGCGCTCCACCATCTGCCAAAAGCGCCCAGCATGCGGAAAGGTTGGAATGCCTTCAAAGATGATTTGGGTCGCACCGGCGGCCAGTGGGCCGTAAGCAACATAGGTATGGCCGGTGATCCAGCCGATATCGGCCGTGCACCAAAACACATCGTCGCTGCGCAGATCAAAAGTCCAGTCCATCGTCAGCTTGGCCCACAACAGGTAGCCGCCCGTACTGTGCTGCACGCCCTTGGGCTTGCCGGTCGAGCCCGAGGTGTAGAGCACGAACAACGGATGCTCAGCGCCCACCGGCACCGGCGGGCACACCGGGCTCACGCCCTCGGTTGCTTCGCGAAAAGTCTTGTCGCGCCCGGCCAGCATCGGGCAAGACGTTGCTGTGCGCTCGTACACAAAAACCGTTTTGACCGTGTCGCAGCCGCCCATCGCAAGACCATCGTCGACGATGGCCTTGAGCGGCAGCTCGCGGCCACCGCGCATTTGGTAGTTGGCCGTCACCACCGCGACCGCGCCGGCATCGATGATGCGCTCGTTCAAAGCCTTGGCCGAAAAACCGCCAAACACCACGCTATGGGTGGCACCGATGCGGGCGCAGGCCTGCATCGCAACCACGCCTTCGAGCGTCATCGGCATATAGATCAGTACCCGGTCGCCCTTTTGCACGCCATCGGCCTTGAGCGCATTGGCAAACTGGCTCACCCGCAGCAGCAATTCCTTGTACGAGGTCTTGGTGACCGTGCCGTCGTCGGCCTCAAAGATCACCGCCGTCTTATTCTCCACCGGGGTACCCATGTGCCGGTCCAGGCAATTGGCCGACGCATTGAGCTCGCCGTCGGCAAACCACTTGTAAAACGGCGCATTCGACTCGTCCAGCGTCTGCGTAAACGGCTTGTCCCAGAGCACGTTCTCACGCGCCAAACGGGCCCAAAAGCCCTCAAAATCATTGGCCGCCTCGGTGCACAGCGCCTGGTAGGCATCCATGCCAGAAATACGCGCAGCTTTGGCAAACGCTGCGGGCGGCGGGAAAACCCGGTTTTCGACCAAAGTGGATTGAATGACAGACGATGGAACACTCATGGTTTTGTCTCCTTAGGATTTACAACAATAGGGCTTTCGCAAAATGCCCCTGCCCAGCAGCACTGCGCCAGTCCTCATAGAAGCTACGGCAAGGCCTAATGTCGGCGCCGGCACTTACACCGCACTGACTGACTGGCGTGCCGCCTCAGCGCACCAGCTGTTCGCAATTTTGCACGCGCGCCTAGAGCGTCCCAGCAGCGGCCTAAAATCCGGCCATGAGCCCCCATCCCAGCACCGCCGCCACCAGCGCGCCCCCCGAAGCCAGCAAACCCAGCAACTTTCTGCGCCAGATCATCGAACACGACCTGGGTGCAGGCACCCACCGCGCCCGCCAATGGGCCGGCAGCCCCGGCGACGCCGCCCACCACGCCAACGCCCCACTCGACCCAGCGCATGTGCGCATGCGCTTTCCGCCTGAGCCCAACGGCTACCTGCACATTGGCCACGCCAAAAGCATCTGGATCAATTTCAGCCTGGCACGCGAATACGGCGGCGTCTGCCACCTGCGGTTTGACGACACCAACCCCGAAAAAGAAGAACAAGAATACGTCGACGCCATCCGCGAAGCCGTGCAGTGGATGGGCTACGACACCCACTTTGCCGACCGCGTACCAAGCGCCCCCAACAGTCAGAACAGCCCGAACACGCCCGCAACCGTACAGCCGCACGAATACTTCGCCAGCAACTACTTCGGCTTCATGTACCGCGCCGCTGTCGCCTTGGTCCAAGCCGGCCACGCCTACGTTGACGAGCAAACGCCCGAGCAAATGCGCGCCAACCGGGGCGACTTTGGCAAGCCGGGTGTCGACAGCCCTTTTCGGGGCCGAACAGTTGTCGAAAATCTGGCCCGCTTTAGAGAAATGCGAGACGGCAAACTGCCAGACGGCGCAGCCGTACTGCGCGCCAAAATCGACATGGCCAGCCCCAACATCAACCTGCGCGACCCAGCCATCTACCGCATTCGCCGCGCGCACCA
>JAYVXE010000097.1:0-7549 GCA_043785395.1 Burkholderiaceae bacterium
TTTGACGAATTCCCAAGGGATTCATAGACATAGCCATCTCCATGTTTTAAAAACAATGAACAAGAACAACAATGATCAACGGTGACTGGTAGCAGATTAAAAAAAGGGGCCGAAATTTATTTTTTGATGCCGTCCAGGGCATTCATATCTGTTTTCAATAGGACTTACGCAAAATTGACCTGGCTAGGCATTTTTCGCAGAAAGTACACCTGGTACGGCAAGAAAAAAGAACGACGCCAGGGCGGTTTTGCGTAAGTCCTATTCAAAATACGCTCCGTGGCCCGCCGAGGAAATGGGTGGTCAAAATATTGGCACGCTGCAAAGTTATGCGCTTCTTGCCATCAACAAAGTGGCCCCGAGCTCACGCCAACACATGCCGCACCAGCAGTGCCTGCAGTTGTTTGCCATGCTCATCGGCCAGGGCCGCCGCGCGCAGCTCGCGCAGGGTGGCGGGGGCCAGTGCGGCTCCAGCGCGCTGCGTCGCCGCCATCAGGCGCAGATAGTTCGCCAAACCCCGCGCATGGGTGTCGCTGTAGCCCTTGACCAGGCTTTGGCACTGCGCCACCTCGACGGCCAGGGCCGGGTTGTGCTGGGCCGCAACCGCGATATGCGCGAGCCATTCGTCAATGCGCTGGCTCTCGGTCTGGTAGCGCAGGGTGCTGCGGCGCCAGGCCCGCATGCGCGATACCGTCCACAGCACCAAATAGCCGCGCAGTGAACTCGTCGTGATGGTGCGGCCCTGCTGGGTAAAGCGGGCCAGCAGCCGGTGTACGCCATGCGGCCGAGCCAGCCAACGGCCCAGTGCAGCGGGCAGGGTTTCGCAAATTTCTTCGATGCGTGGATGCATGAACTCATTGATCGCCAGTTGCTGCGTTGCGGGCAGCTTGAGCTCACTGCGTACCCGCTCGAAACGGGTTTTGCGAATTTTCAGGTCGGCGACGCGGATCGTGTCTTCATACGACATCCATAGCGCCAAATGGCGGGCGCTTGCGTCCAGCAACGCGGGGGAGCCGTCGTTGGGCAAGGCTTGCACCGGCACTAGGCGGTCCAGGTACAGCGTGGCATAGGCCGGGTCTTGGTAGTCGATCAAGCGGCGCACGCCCTCAACCAGCAGGTGGTGGTTTGCCGCAGGGAACTGGCTGTGCACCCGCTCTAGCAGTGCGGCGACGCCCGGATCGCGTGGCGCGTGGGGCGTGGCAGCCAGTGGCGGGCTGGCCGTGGTGGCCGCCGCCATGGCCTCCAGCTGCGTATAGGCCGAGGCAAAAGCCCGCAAACTGGGTTGCACACCAACGCCGCTGCGCTCGACCGTGGCCTCGAACTGTTGGCGGCTAAAGGGCAGTACGCCGGCTGCCGACAAGGCGCCGAACAACACAGCACTGACCACGCTGCCAGCCTGTTCGGCGGCTTGCGCCATGTCGAAGCGGATGAACTGTTTGGCAGCTTGCTGCGCATGGCGGATCAGTGCCTCGCTATCGACCCGGCCATCGCCCATCGCGGTTTTTTCGGAAATTGCGTAGACCCGGTGGGTGGAGGCAATCAGCGTGGTGCGCTCAGGTGTTACCAGGCCGCGCTGCACGGCCCGTCCGGCCTCCATCAGTTCGGAGGCCAGCACCACATCGACATCGCCCGGCAAGGGCATCAGTGCCAATACGGGCTGGCCCGCGTCTTGCTCGGCCTGCGCCTGGGGGTACAGCTCGACGTAGTAAATAGTGGCGCCAGTGCGTTGGGCGACACCGGGCACCGAGGTGGTTTGCGCGATATAGCCGTTATGTTCGCCCAGGCTGACGATCCAGTCGGCGAGCACGCCGCCGCCTTCTCCACCCATGGCAAGGATGGCAATTTTGAGAGGTTGAATAGCCATGTTGATCCATTCACAGTTAGAAGGAGTAACGCGCCAGACGGCGTTCGTCACGTGCCTGCAGCCAGCCAATCAGGCGGTTGCGCAGGCGCTGGCGCTGGCGCTCCCAGGCACTGGGGTTGCTGACGATTTGGGCCCGGTAAAACGAGGGGCACAGTACCGCCGCGTGCGCCACTTCGCCGCATAAACCGCAGCCCACGCAGCTGTCCAGAACGCTGACCACGGGGTCGGTGCGCAACGGATCGGGGTTGGTTTTGATCGACAGCGATGGGCAGCCCGATAAGCGGATGCACGAGTGGTCGCCGGTGCACGTATCGGCGTCGACGCCGAAGCGTTCGCGCACCACGCGCTCGCCGCTGGCGATGGCTTTGCGGACTTTGGGCTTTTCGCGGCGCTGCAAATTGAGCATGCATTCGCTCTGGGCAATCAGCACCTTGGGGCCGGGCTCAGTGCTGGTCAAGGCCTCGCGCAGGGCGGCCATCATGGCTTTGAGGTCGTAGGTTCGGCGAATCGTCTTGACCCAGTCCACCCCCACGCCGCGCACTGCGGCCTCAATGGCGTGGTTGGTGCTGCGGGTCGGGTTATGTGCCTTGGACGACAAAACATCTTGTCCTCCGGTCGCTGCGCTATAGCTGTTGTCGACCACAACGGTCAGGTTGCTGCTGCGGTTGAAAACCGCATTGGCAATACCGCTTGTCAACCCGTTATGCCAAAAGCCGCCATCGCCCATGACCGCAATCGCGCGCTTGCCCGCTGGCGCACTCAGGGCGGCGGCTCCGGCAGCGCCCAGGCCGTAGCCCATGGTGGTATTGCCCAGGTTGAACGGCGGCAGGATAGAGAACAAGTGGCAGCCGATGTCGGCACTGACATGGTGCGGGCCCAGCTCGCGCTCCAGCAGCTTCATGGCGGTGAAGATCGGGCGCTCCGGGCAACCGGTGCAAAAGCCGGGAGGGCGCGCTTGCACGCTGGCCTCGATCGGCTGCGGCGCAACCAGGGGCAAGGACACCGGCTGCGGCGCAACCGCCACCAGCGGGATGACTTTGCGGGCGGCGGGCGCCAGCGGCGCCAGGCGGTCGTACATTTCCAAAAACGCGCGCAGTCCTTTGAGGACGACGGCGGTGCTGTACTCACCAGCCAGCGGCAGCAAGTCTTTGCCGTGCAAGACGGCGTCCACGCCCGCTTGGCGCAGGATCAAGGCGATGTTTTGCTCGACAAAATTAGGCTGGCCTTCTTCCAGCACCAAAATAGCCCGCTTGCCTTGGCAAAAACGCTTCAGTTCTGCGTCGATCAGCGGGTAGGCCACGTTCATCACATACAGCGGCACCTGGGAGTTGCCATAAACATCGGCCCGCTCTAATTGCCCCAAGGCCCGCACCAGGTTGTTGTAGCCACCGCCCTGCACCACGATGCCAATGTCGTCGACACCTTCGGCAAAGAATTCATTCAGCTGGCGCTCCTCGATGAAGCGCACTGCAGCGGGCCAGCGTTGGGCGATTTTTTCTTGCTCATGGAGGAAATTGGAAGGCGGCAACACAATCCGGCTAACGTCGCGCTGGGGGGTTTCCAAGGCTTGTGCCACCGTGGTCGTGGGGCGCTGGTTGTCGGCCGCCGTAAATTGCCCATGGACGTGGCAGGCGCGAATCCGCAGTTGCAGCATGACCGGCGTGTGGCTGGCCTCGGACAGCTCAAAGCCATCTTTGACGGCCTGCACGATGCAGGGCAAATTGGGCCGAGGATCGAGCATCCAGATTTGCGACTTCATGGCAAACGCATGGCTGCGCTCTTGCATGATCGAAGAGCCTTCGCCGTAGTCCTCGCCAACAATGATCAAGGCGCCGCCCAACACGCCGCCCGAGGCCAAATTGGCCAGGGCGTCGGAGGCGACGTTGGTACCAACCGTGGCCTTGAATGTCACTGCGCCGCGCAAGGGGTAGTTGACCGAGGCCGCCAAGCTCGCTGCGGCTGTGGCTTCGCTGGCGCTGTTCTCGAAGCTGATCCCGTACTCCGACAAGATTTCCTGCGCGTCGGCCAGCACATCCATCAAATGCGAAATAGGTGCGCCCTGGTAGCCCGCCACATAAGCCACACCCGACTCCAACAAGGCCTTGGTGACCGCCAAAATACCTTCGCCATGGAACACCTCACCGGCGCCAAGGCGGAGTTTTTTTACCTCTTCGACGAACGAACGCTCAGCCATGAAAAACCCTTTATCTTGCGCATCTTGCGCATCTGGTGCATGAATTTGAATGTAGTTTAGGGTTTAACTGTTTATTGGTAAACACATTCATAATCATCGTTTTCCCTAGTTTCGGCCGGACTTGGAGCGTCAAACAGCAGAAAACGGCCCCAGCGCAGACAATTTTTGCCAGCCTTGCAGGCTCCGAGCACGGCGAGAGACAAAAAGACTGTGAAAAATAAACCGCTGCGCGCCACGGGGCCGCACTGGAACCGCACTGGGGCAGGATTGGGGCAGGATTGAGCCGGTTGGCGAGGTCTGCCGCCTTGGCCTTTGTCGGCGCCCAAACACAGCCCTCCGATCGGCGGCGGCGAACAGCTTGGGTGGGCGGCGCATCCATTTGAAATAGGACTTACGCAAAATTGTCCTGGCTAGGCATTTTTCCGCAGACAGTCCATCCAGTACGGCGGGTCAAAAGAACGACGCCAGGGCGGTTTTGCGTAATTCCTAGGAAAAACCGATAGCACCGCGTCGCGGCAACGGTGGAAGTCCGGCCAAAATTTCGCCTGCTTTTCAGCCTGCTTTTCAGCCGCTTTTCGCCGCACCGGAGATCCGACGCAGCCTTTATGATCCGTCACCATGCGCCGCACACCTGACAGCTCTTTCGTGGATGACTACTTACCAGCCTTGCTCGCCCAAGCGAGCCAGTTGATTTCGACGGAATTCCATGCCGTCGTGCGCGCCAACGGCCTGTCGGTCACGGAGTGGCGCATCCTCGTCACCCTCGCTGGCAGCGTCGGCCTGAGCATTGGTGGGCTGGCCCAAATCTCGGTCAGCAAGCAGCCAACGGTGACGCGCTTGCTCGACCGGATGGAGGCTCGGGGTTATGTCGAACGGTTTGACCATGACAGCGATCGGCGCGTCACCTTGGTACGGATTGCGCCCCAGGGCGAGGCCATCATTGCGCAGTTAATGCTGGCCGCCAAACAGCACGAGCAGTCGGTGCTGGAGCCGTTCGGGCTGGCGCAGGCCGATGCGCTCAAGGCGACGCTGCGGCACATGATCGCCTTGCACCGCGCCGCAGCCGATTAAAAAACCCGCCCGCCCGGCACTCACAGCGTGAGGATGGTCGAGCCTGTGGTTTTGCGCGCCTCCAGGTCTCGGTGCGCTTGCTGCACGTCTTCCAGCGCATAGCGCTGGGCAATGTGGATGTTTACCTGCCCGCTGCCAACCATCGCAAAGAGATCATCGGCCATGGCCTGCGTGCGCTCGCGGCTGGTGATGTGCTGGAACAGCGTGGCACGCGTCAGGTAGAGCGACTTGGCGGCCAGCACGCTGGGCGCAAAAGGCGCAACCGGCCCGGATGCGTTGCCAAAGCTGGCCATCAAACCAAAGGGGCGCAGGCATTGCAGCGAGCCCTCCCAGGTGTCTTTGCCGACCGCGTCGTAAACCACTTTGACGCCCGCGCCGCCGGTGATTTGAAGCACCCGTTCGGCAAAATTCTCGGCCCGGTAGTTGATGCTAAAGGCCGCGCCGTTGTCGCGTGCCAGCGCGCATTTGGCATCGCTGCCAGCGGTTGCGATCAGCTGCAAGCCGAGTGCGCGTGCCCACTGGCAGGCGATCAGGCCAACCCCGCCAGCGGCGGCATGAAAGAGCACGAAGTCACCCGGCTGCAAGCCCTCGGCGGGCAGGGTTTTCTTCAGCAGGTACTGCGCCGTCAAGCCCTTGAGCATCATTGCCGCGCCGGTCTCAAAGCTGATGCTGTCGGGCAGGCGGCACACACACTGCGCGGGCAGCAGCCGCGCTTCGCTGTAGCTGCCTGGCGGCTGGCTGGCATAGGCGGCGCGGTCGCCGACGCGCAGGTGGCTGACGCCCGCACCGACCGCCTCGATCACGCCCGCCGCCTCCATCCCCAAGGTCGACGGCAGCGGCAGCGGGTACAGGCCGCTGCGCTGGTAGACGTCAATAAAATTCAGCCCCACAGCATGGTGGCGGATACGCACCTGGCCGGGGCCGGGCTGGCCCACGGTCAGCCTGACCAGCTCTAGAACTTCGGGGCCGCCAGGGCCTTGGATTTGAATGGCACGGGTCATGGGAGCAGAGCCTTGTTTTGCGGTGAAATTTTGCAAAATCAGCTGATTTTGCCGCTTTATCAACAAATGATACTTATTACATTGAAATCCATCTACAACAAGCGATAGAAGCATTTTAGGCTTAGGGGCGCGCGCTCGCGCCACCAGGCACTCTCGCGCCGCACCAGCGCACCAGCGCTCGGCCCCAGCCGTTTTTGCAATACGGTGATGACTTTGCGGGTAAAAGCATAGGCTGCCATGTTTCAAAGCGCAGCCGTGTCGATTTCCATCCAAGCAACTCCGGGCTGCTTTTCAATGACGATGCGCTGGCCCTCAAGCCGATAGGACAATTGGCAATGGTGTCTGGGGTTGGACAAAACGCCGGGGTTGAAGACGGCATAGTTGTCACCCTCGGCATGGCGCACGGATGCCGTCACCAGCCCTGGATGCCCTTCGCGGTGAAGTCGTGCACCTACCGACTGGGCTGTGCTGTAGTCGGTCTGGTGCACCAGGCCTGGGTGTGTGGTGGTCAATGGCCGCAAGTCCACCAGCGCCGCGTCGCAGGCAACCTCATACAGCTTGCGCTCACCCATGACCTTCTCTTTTTCAAACCCGGCATCGGTCAAGAGTCCGCTAAACCAGTGGTAGGCGGTTTCATGCACGGAGGTTTCCACCGTGCCACAGCCGTACCAAACCCCAAATGTCCCGTCAGAAAATCGGCTGGCTTGCCAGTGCTTAAAGGGCCAGCCAATGGCATTGAACCATTCGGCATCCTCAAACGGCCGGTGAATGACAGGGGTTCTGGACTGGTACGGCGGCGGCTTCACTTCGTCTTCAACGTATTGCGCAAGTGCCCAATCTTCGGGGTTGCTCGACAAGTCATCAAACAGGTCTTGTGATGCGCCTGTGGAAACGATGTTGCGAATGACCTTGCAGTGAACATCGGCCAGCGTGAGGTGAGAGAACAACGGATCCATCCAAAAATACTCCGTTAAACGCCACACGCCCGGTCCAGATAGGTGCGCACCATCAGCAAGCCAGCAAAACCCCACTCCTTCACGATGTCTACCGGGGTCAGGTTGTCAAATGCCTTGTTGCGGGTGGACATCCAGCGGTAGGCCAAGTCACGGTTGTGCGGGAACAGCAGGCGCAGATTCTTGTGGATACCCAGCAGATGGCCGACACGCTCAAGCTGGTCCGGGCTGGTGCCGATAGCCTCGCCCTTGCGGTAGCGCGTCAGTGCAGCGCGGTTGCTGGCGGCAATACCCAACAGCGCGGCCTGATCTTGCGTGGGCAACTTCCAGTGGTCCAACAAGGTCATCACCATTTTGGCGAGTGCGCCCCGGTCTTGCGAGGCCGGTGCGGGCCCAGCACGTTCTAGCTCTAGTACAGCGGACATTTTTACCCTCCTTCATGAGCATTCGCTTTGGCGTTTGACTATAA
>JAYVXE010000098.1:0-7546 GCA_043785395.1 Burkholderiaceae bacterium
AGAAACTCTTGTATCTCGGGCTCGCCATTGGCCAGCTTGTTGCCCAGATCCAGATTGACCAGCCCTTTGTAACGCCCGATGCCGTGGGCCGAGTGCACACCACCGGGTCGCCCAGGTTGAGCTCGCTCAGGTCTTTGATCAGCGCCTCAACGTCGCTGACCTGCTCTTGTTTTTTGCGCCGCCGCAGCCCTGGGCTGGCGGCAAACAACTCGGTCTCGGTGACCAGATCGACGCCCTCGGCGACCCAGCCAAAGCCGTTGGCCAGCGCGGCGCTGGCGATGCCAAATGCGGCCTTGCTGGCCAAGAACGCTTGCAGCGTCTCAAAGCTTTCTGGGCGCAGCGCACTGGCCTGCAAAAAATCAAGCAGGCTGGCGCGCCGACCCTCGCTCTCGGCCAGCAACAGCACGCGCTGCGGGCTGCGGCTCAGGTGCTGCTTGAGCTGGTGCAGCGGATCGGCGGCGCTGCGCACCACCGCCAGCGGCGGCAGCGGGTTGAAGTCGGCACTGGCGTCGGCGACAGCGTTGGCGACACTGGCGTCGCTGGCGACCTCGGCGGGCGGGCGCAGCGCCAGCTGTGCATAGGGCTTGGCACTGGCGTAGAACTGCTCCACCCCCAGAAACAAGGCCTCGGGCGGCAGCACCGGGCGCTCGGGGTCGGTGTGCAGCAGCCGGTAGCGCTCGCGCGTGTCGCTCCAAAAGTTTTGGAACGCGGGCTCAAGGTCACCGTGCAGCACCACGCAGGCGTCAAGGCCGAGGTAGTCGAAGACGGTCGCTGTGGTGTCAAAAAACAGCGGCAAGTAGTACTCGATACCGGCGGTGGCAACGCCGTTGCCGATGTCTTTGTAAATGCGGCTGCGCGTGGGGTCGCCTTCGAGCAACTCGCGCCAGCGGCTGCGAAAGCGCGCCCGCGCCGCCTCGTCCATCGGGAACTCACGCCCCGGCAGCAAGCGCACTTCGGGCACCGGATAGAGGCTGCGCTGGGTGTCGGGGTCGAAGGTGCGGATCGAGTCAATCTCGTCGTCCAGCAAATCAACCCGAAACGGCACCAGCGAGCCCATCGGGAACAGGTCAATCAAGCCGCCGCGCACCGCGTACTCACCGGGGCTGACAACCTGGCTGACATGGCTGTAGCCGGCCAGCGTCAACTGCGCTTTGAGGCGGGCTGCGTCAAGCTGCTGCCCCTGCGTGAAGTGAAAGGTGTAGCCGGCCATAAAAGCCGGCGGTGCCAGCCGGTACAGCGCCGTGGTGGCGGGCAGCAGAATCACGTCGGCCCCGTGGACATCGTCCTTTTGCGAGATCCGCCACAGCGTGGCCAAGCGCTCGCTGATCAGGTCTTGGTGCGGCGAAAAGCTGTCGTAAGGCAAAGTCTCCCAATCCGGGAACAGCGCACAGCGCAGCTCGGGGGCAAAGAACACCAGCTCGTCAAGCAGACGCTGGGCATCGGCAGCGTCTGCCGTGATGATGGCGGTGCGCTGACCGGCCGCCTTCTCGCGCACGCCAAGGCGGGCCAACAACAGCGCGTCGGCCGATCCGCTGGGGCGCGCCATGGCATAGCGCTGGCCGGGTTTGAGCTTGGGTAAATCCATCGGGGGCAGACTCGGTGAGGTGAGGTGAGGTGAGGTGAGGGCGGCGGCGGCGTGCCGGGCAAAATCCGCAGCCAAAGCCACGGCACACACAGGCCGCGCAGCGCGAAAAATCAAGGCGCAGCGCTGGCCGATGAGGCCAGCACGGCGGGGGCGCAAGCGCTGATTTTAGAATGGCGGCCAACGCTGACCCTGCCATGCCATCCTCACCTCCTGTACCCCCGGCCCCGGCCAAGCTCCCAACCAAGCTCCCGGTTGGCACTGCGCCCGCCCGCTACTGGGCGCTGCTGCCCTGCGCTGGCAGCGGTAGCCGCGCCAGCGCCAGCCACACCCACAGCGCCAACAGCACGCGCGCGCGCCCCGAACTCCCCAAGCAATACCAAACCATCGCCGGCCAGCCGCTGGTGCTGCACACACTGGCCGCCTTTGCCGCCGTGCCCCGGCTGGCCGCCGTCTGGCTGGTGGTGGCGCCGGGCGAGCGGTTTTTTGCGCAACACCCAAACCCGCTGTTGCGTGCCGTCGACTGCGGCGGCTCCAGCCGCGCGCAAAGCGTCTTGCACGGCTTGGCGCATTTGCAAACCCAGGGTGCGGCCAGCGGCGACTGGGTGCTGGTGCACGACGCCGCCCGCTGCCTGGTCACGCCGGCCCAGATCAACGCGCTGATCGACGCCTGCTGCGCTGACGCCGTCGGCGGCCTGCTGGCCCTGCCACTGGCCGACACGCTCAAGCAAGCGCACAGCGGGCGCGTCTGCGCAACGCTTGCGCGCGGCGACAAATGGCTGGCGCAGACGCCGCAGATGTTTCGCCTCGGCCTGCTGCGCCAGGCCTTGCTGGCAGCCGCACAAGCCGGCCTGCAAGCCAGCGACGAGGCCAGCGCCATCGAAGCCCTGGGCCACGCGCCGCTCTTGGTGGCGGGCAGTGCCCAGAATTTCAAGGTCACCTACCCCGACGATTTCGCACTGGCCGAGGCTGTGTTGCGGCACCGGGCGCAACACAAAAATGGTTGAAAATATAAATTTAATAGCTTGCAGCGCATGTTTTAAAGCCATTTCAATGCATAAACATATTGAAATCAATAAAAAAAAAGCGGTAAAAGCTATCAAAACTGATGCCCCCTAAAACCGCAAGAAATAGGACTTACGCAAAATTGTCCTGGCTAGGCATTTTTCCGCAGACAGTACATCCTCGTACGGCTGCTCAAAAGAACGACGCCAGGGCGGTTTTGCGTAAGTCCTAAGAAAGTAAAAACCATGAATTTCCGCATTGGCGAAGGCTGGGACATCCATGCCCTGGTGCCCGGACGCAAACTGATTTTGGGCGGGGTCGAACTGCCCTTTCACCTGGGCCTGCTCGGCCACTCGGACGCTGACGCACTGCTGCACGCCATCACCGACGCCTTGCTCGGCGCAGCCGCGCTGGGCGACATTGGCCGCCACTTCCCCGACACCGACGCCCAGTACCGGGGCGCCGACTCGCTCACGCTGCTGACCGAAGCCCAGCGCCGGGTGCAGGCCGCCGGTTGGCAGATTGGCAACATCGACAGCACCGTCATCGCCCAAGCCCCCAAACTCGCGCCCCACATCCCGGCCATGTGCACGCGCATCGCCCAAGCGCTGGCGCTGCCAACCGACCAGGTCAACATCAAGGCCAAGACGGCAGAAAAAATGGGGCCAGTAGGACGCGGTGAAGCGATCGAGGCGCGTGCGGTTGTGCTGCTGTTCAGGTAGCCTCGCGTAGCGCAAAAAGCCGCAGATAGCGCTTGTCAGAATCCACCGCCAGCATCGAGCCCTCTCGTTGCTGCCCGCCCTTCCACCCACTGCCAGCCCCCTGGCCGACCACGATGGCAACCGAGCCGCAACGCATTTGGGATATTTCTCCGCCGATCTTCACCGGCATGCCTGTGTTCCCCGGCGACACGCCTTACCAACAGTCGTGGAGCGCCACGCTTGACGGCAGCTGCCCGGTCAACGTGGCGCAGATCACGCTGTCGCCCCATGCCGGTGCCCACGCCGATGCGCCGCTGCACTACGACCCGCAGGGCTGTAGCGTGGGCGAGCTTGACCTGGCGCCCTATCTGGGGCCGTGCCGGGTGGTGCACTGCCTGGGCACCACGCCGCTGGTGGAATGGGCGCAGCTGGCGCACGCTGTGGCACGCCAGCCGTTGCCACCGCGTGTGCTGGTGCGCACCTGCGTGCAGATGCCGCAGCAACGCTGGGACCCGCAGTTGCGCGCCTTGGCCCCAGAGCTGCTCGAGCGCTTGGCCGACCTCGGCGTCTGCTTGATTGGTATCGACAGCGCCAGCATTGATCCGGCCAGCAGCAAAACCCTGGACAGCCACCAGGTGATCCGCCGCCGCGCTATGCGGGTGCTGGAGAATCTTCTGCTCGACGCGGTTCCCGAAGGCGACTACGAGCTGATCGCCCTCCCCTTGAAGCTAATGCAAGCCGATGCCTCGCCCGTACGCGCTATTTTGCGCAACTTGCCCACTCCATGAGACCCCTACGATGACCACACTGCACGACTGCCAAACCCTGGACGCCCAAGACCTGTTGCGCCCGCTGCGCACGCACTTCAGCCTGCCGCCGGGCATGCTCTACCTGGACGGCAATTCGCTCGGCGCGATGCCGCGTGCCACCGCCACACGGGTTGCCGAAGTGGTGACGCAGGAATGGGGCCAAGGCCTGGTTCAAAGCTGGAACCAGGCCGGCTGGCATGCCATGCCGCAGCGGCTGGGAGACCTGATTGCGCCGCTGATCGGCGCCGCCGCCGACCAGGTTGCCGCAGCCGACAGCACCTCGGTCAACCTCTACAAGGTGCTGTACGCAGCGATTGCCTGCGCCAAAACCCGTGCTGACGCCCATGCTGCCCATACTGCCCATGCTGCCCATGCCGCAAACACCGGCGCGCGCCCCAAGCAACAGCTGCTGCTGTCCGAGCGGGCCAACTTTCCCACCGACCTCTACATCGCCCAAAGCCTGTGCGCCGCGCAGGGCCTGACGCTCAAACTGGTCGAGGCGCACGAGATCGCCAGCAGCCTGGGCAACAGTGCCGCCAACGCCGACAGTGCCGACAGCGAAGTTGCAGTGCTGCTGCTGACCCACGTCGACTACCGCACCGGCGCCATGCACGACATGCAAGCCGTCACCGCCGCCGCCCATGCCGCCGGTGCGCTGGTGGTCTGGGACTTGGCGCACAGCGCGGGCGCGGTGCCGGTTGACTTGCTGGGTGCGGATGCCGATTTTGCTGTCGGCTGTGGCTACAAATACCTCAACGGCGGCCCCGGCGCACCGGCTTTTGTCTGGGTCCATCCGCGCCATACTGCGCAGCTCTCACAGCCCCTGTCCGGCTGGTGGGGCCATGCCGCACCGTTCGCCTTCACGCCCGACTACCAGCCCGCGCCCGGCATCACGCGCTACCTGTGCGGCACCCCGCCCATCATCAGCCTGGCTGCGCTGGAGTGCGGGTTGGACGTGTTCCATGCCGCCCAGGCGCTGGGCGGCATGGCCGCGCTGCGGGCCAAATCGCTGGCACTGAGCGACCTGTTCATCCACCTGGTGGAAGAGCGTTGTGCCGGCCACGGCCTGTCCCTGGTCACCCCGCGCGAGCATGCTGCGCGGGGCTCACAAGTCTGCTTGGCGCGCACAGAAGGCGCCTACGCCATCATCCAGGCCTTGATCGCACGCGGCGTGGTGGGCGACTTCCGCGCTGGCGACCCGGCGCCGCAACCGGGCCAGCCAGCACCCAGGCACACCCCCATGCCCGACATCCTGCGCTTTGGCTTCACCCCGCTCTACCTCGGCTTTGAGGAAGTCTGGCACGCGGTAGAGCAGCTGCGCCAGGTGCTGGACAGCGGCGAGTGGCAAACCGCGCGCTTTCAGCAGCAGCAGGCCGTGACTTAACTTGAACCACCCCCGAAGCGCCTGCGGCGCTCGCCCCCTCAAGGGGGCGCGCTCGTCTCGCGGCGCGGTTTCATCGCTCGGTGGTGCTTGGCCCATGCATGACAGTTAGGAGGTGGTTGGAGACGGCAGGCGCAGCAATGCGCAGCCCCTCCCGTCCAACCCGGCCATCAGCGCCCCGATTCAGATGGCGTGCTTGGCCGGCCAGGAGCCCTTGCTGCACCTGGTGCAGCCGATTTACGCGCAGGCTTCTTTTTCTTCAGCTGCCGCAGAGCGTCGGCCTGTTCCCCGGCGGCCAGCCACTGGGCAAACTGCGCGGGCGTCTCCAGCGTCACGCGGCCCAGGTTGCCAGCGCGAAACTCATGCAGCACGATTTCGGCGGCTTTTTGCACATTCACCCGCCCCCCGCCCAGCAGCGCGCCGCGTTGGCGGCCAATCGCCTCCAGCAGCGCCTCGTCGCTGAGCGCGGCAAACCCGTCGGGCAAGGGATAGCGTGCGGCCAACTGCGGCGCGTAGTGCTGTTTGAGCGTGGCCAACAGCTCTAGTGCAACCTCCTCCTCGTCATAGGCGTTGCGCCCCACAGCACCGCTGGCGGCCAGATGAAAACCGCTCTGCGCCACGATGATGCGCGGCCACAGCATGCCGGGCGTATCCCACAGGTAGAAATCGTCGGCCAGCACAATCCGCTGCTCCAGCTTGGTGATGCCGGCCTCGTCGCCCGTCTTCGCCTGGCCCTTGGCGCTCAAGGTGTTGATCAGGGTCGACTTGCCCACATTGGGCACGCCACAAATCAGCACCCGCATCGGCTTGGCCATGCCGCCCCGGTTCGGCGCCAAGGCATGGCAGGCCTGGATGATGGCGCCGCGCTGCGCCCCCGAGCTGGCGTCAAGGGCAATCGCGCCAGTGCTGCTTTGCTGCTTGTAATGCGCCAACCAGCCTTGGGTGCGCTCGGGGTCGGCCAGGTCTTGCTTGTTCAAGACCTTGAGCGCGGGCCGCCCAGCCGTCAGCTCGGCCAGCATAGGATTGGCACTAGAGCCGGGCAAACGGGCGTCGAGCAGCTCAATCACCACGTCGATGTCTTTGACGCGCTCGGCAATCGCCTTGCGCGTGACGTTCATATGGCCGGGAAACCACTGGATGGCCATGGCTAGGTATCTTTCTTGAAAAAGGGTTCAGCGCGCACAGTGCGCGTATTATCTATTTTAATAGCAAACTATCGTTATACAACAAGCGGTATAAGTCATTTTTATTAATTTTTACACCAAAGGGCACCACAACATCCGCCAAACCAAGCCCGTGAGCAGGTGTAAATCCTCTTGCGCAGTGACGCCAAGTTGTTTTCCAAACGCACAATGCAGGCGCACACTCGCACCGTATTTTCAACCAGCTCGAAACCACAGCCAACGAAAGCACCCCATGCCACTGCACCACACCTCCCGCCTTGCACTGACCGCCGTAGCCACGGCCACGCTCGTGCTGTCCGCCTGCGGCAGCCCCAAGCCAACCGTCAACCTGAACACCCCGGCACCGCCGATTCTGAGCCAGCCCCAAACCTATTTGCTGCCCACGCTGGTAGCCCACCACTGGACGCTGGTCGCGGCGACCAACCGCCAAAACCAAGGCATCGCGGAGCTGGCAAGCATCCCCGCGCGGCCCTTGGTACTGGGCTTTGACAACAAACAGTTCAGCATCCAAGGGGCTTGCAACCTGCGCGGCGGCGGGTTTCAAATCGATGCGCAGCAGCAGCTGGTGGCCGCCCCCCTACCAGCCACCAGGATGGCCTGCGAGCCAGCGCTGATGCAACGGGACCAGGCCCTGGCCAGCCTGCTGGCACAGCCGGCCAAACTCACGGTCGAGCCCAACACCATGCCCAAGCTGACCCTGGTCGGGGCGTCGGGCGACACCTTGGTGTTCCACGGCCAACCCACGCTTGAGGCACTGTACGGCCCGGCAACGCTGATGTTCTTGGAAGTTGCGCCGCAAAAAGTTGCCTGCACCAGCTCGGGCACCCCCCCCAACACGCCCATCGCCCAGTGCCTGCTGGTGCGTGAGCGCAGGTTTGATGCCA
>JAYVXE010000099.1:0-7506 GCA_043785395.1 Burkholderiaceae bacterium
GCCTGATTGACAACCAACCGCATTCAGCCACGGTGCGGGCCGAGGTTCAAACCGACGTTTTGATGCTGGGGCGTGAGGAGTTCGAGCGTTGCATGCCGAGCCGGGGCTCGATGGCCCATGCCGTCATGCAAGTACTGGTGCAGCGTTTGCGCCAGTCTTTGCGCAACATTGAGTCCTTGGCGCTGATGGACGTCTATGGGCGGCTGGCGCGGGTGCTGCTAGAGCACGCGACATCGGGCGCCACGGGCGCGCTGGTGGTGCAGGAGAAAATATCGCGCCAAGATTTGGCCAAAATGGTCGGAGCCTCGCGTGAAATGGTGACCCGGGTGATGAAAGACTTGGAAGAGCGTGGCTTGGTACAGCACCAGCCTGACGGCACCATGCTGCTGAAAGAGCACATGGACAAGCTGGTGTAATTGCGTAAATCCTAATTATGATAGCTGCTGACGCTTGATTGGCTTTATTTCAGCATTAAATGTCACTGAAACGCATGTAGTTCATGCGCTTTAAGCTATTAATTTAATGGTTTAAATCTGAGTTCACAAGGATTGCGCCAAGTCCTTGCGATGCCAGCCGGTTGGCGCAAGTCCGGCTCAGACATCCACGCTGGTACGGCCAATATCGGGCCAACGCCGGTGCAAATAAACCCAGGCCACCAGCCCCACCAAGAGCATCAGCAGCGATGCACTGGCCAGACCGATGGCCGAATGCATCACCAGGGGGGCGACCACGCCGGCGACAATGCCATTCGCTGTTGAGCCGACAAAGGCTTGCAAGGAAGATGCCATGCCGCGCCGTTCAGGGTAGAGGTCAAGCACCAACAGGGTCACGACGGGCACCATCAAGGCCCAGCCGAAAGCAAAAACGGCAATCGGAAACATCGACCACGATGCATGGGCGGGCAGCCATAAATTGGCCAGCAGGTTGAGCACGCCAACCACCAGCATGATGACAAAACCGTGGCGGATTTGCCGCTTCGGCGCAATGTGCCCGGCCAAGCGGCCACTGAGCCAGGCGCCCGACATGATGCCGCTGATGGTCAGCAAAAAGAACCAGTAAAACTGCGACGGCTGCAAGGCCAGCAAGTCACCCAAAAAAGCCGGTGCGGCCAGCACATACAAAAACATGCCGTTGAACGGCACACCGCTGGCCAGTGCCAGCAGTAAAAAGCGTGGACTTGAGCCGAGCTGCCAGTAGCCGCGCATCAGGTGGCGGGCGTTGAAGGGTTGGCGCTGGTCGGCATGCAAAGTCTCGGGCAGCCAGCGAAAGTTGATGCCCCACAGCAGGGCGCCGACGCCGGTGAGGAACCAAAAAATGCTGTGCCAACCGGCATGCACAAAAAGCCAGCCACCGACCATGGGCGCAATGGCCGGGGCGACGCCAAAGTAAATCGTCACCTGGCTCATCACTTGCTGAGCCTGTGCGGGCGGGAACATGTCGCGGATGACGGCACGCGAGACCACAATCCCGGCACCCGTCGACAGGCCTTGCAGCGCCCGAAACAGCACCAACTGGCCAATGTTTTGTGACAGTGCGCAGCCGGCCGATGCCAGCGTAAAGGCCGCAATGCCCCACAACACCACGGGGCGGCGGCCAAAGCTGTCGGCCAAGGCGCCGTGAAACAAGTTCATGAAGGCAAAGCCAAACAGGTAGGCCGACAGCGTTTGCTGCATGTGCACAGGTGTCGTCTGCAAGGCCTGGGCAATCCCAGCGAAGGCGGGCAAATAGGTGTCGATCGAGAACGGCCCCAGCATGCCCAGCACCGCCAGTAGCGCGGCCAGTGCCCAGCGTGGGCCAGGCCAAAGTTGGGCAGCGTTAGGGTTCATGGCGGTGGTTGGATGCGGCGGTGCGGCGCAACTCGCGCAGCATGAAGAGGTACAGGCCTTCGACTTTGTCGCGCGCCCAGGGTGTTTTTCGCAAAAACTTCAGGCTCGATGCGATGCTGGGGTCGCTGCTGAAGCAGCGCACCGGTATCCGCTCGGCCAAACCGGCCCAGCCGTAGTGGGCGAGCAGTGCGCTGACAATCGCCTCCAGCGTCAGGCCGTGCAAGGGGTTGTGGGCCTGTCGTGGCGGTGTTTCCGCTTGTTTTTGGGTGGTGGGCATGGCGGTAAAAAATCATGCAGTCGTCCGTCTGACGTGCATTTAAGCCGAGGATGTGGCAGGGAAACTGGTATTCCCTAGCCTGCGGGCCGCAGTTTAACGTGAAACCCCCCCGAAGCGCCGACGGCGCTCCCCCCTCAAGGGGGCGCACCCAGTGGCCTGGCAAAGCCAGCTCCACGGGTGCACTGGAAGCGGCGCGCTCGTCTCGCGGCGTAGTTTCATCGTTCGAGGTGCTTGCCTATTGCATGACCGTTAGCCGAGATGGCCGCAGCGGTGCGCAGTCAACCGCTTCATGGGCCGCCTGTGGTTACGGCGTTCAGTCGATGCGAATCTGGGCCTTGCGCACGACCTCGCCCCATTTCACGATCTCTTGGCGCAGAAAGCGCCGCAGTTCGTCGGGCGTGCCCGCTGCGGTTTCGGCCCCGATATCTTGCAGGCGCTGTTTGACATTGGCGTGGCCCAAGGCCTGGCCAATGTCCGCGCTGAGCTGGGTGACGATGGCTGCCGGTGTGGCGGCGGGAGCGACGACGGCAGCCCAGGACGACGCTTCATAGCCGGGTAAACCCGATTCGGCAATGGTCGGCAAATCGGGCAGTAGCGTCGACCGCTGGGCGCCGGCCAGCGCCAGCGCACGCAGCTTGCCGGCCCGAATCTGGGGCAGGGCGGTGGGAGCGTCGCTGAACATGATTTGCACTTGCCGACCCAGTAAGTCGCTCATGGCCGGGGCACTGCCTTTGTATGGAACATGCAGCAGTTGGGTGCCAGCCTGCATATTGAAGAGTTCGCCGGCCAAATGGGTGCCGCCGCCATTGCCCGAGGAGCCAAAACTTAGCGTGCCGGGCTGGGCCCGGTCGAGTGCGATCAAATCGGCCACGCTGTGCACTGGCAACGAGGGGTGTACCACCAGGATGACGGGGAAGTAGGCGACAAAGCTGACGGGTACGAAATCACGTTCGATGTCGTAGCTGAGTTTGGCATGCAGGCTTGGCAGCACTGCGTGGTGGATGCTGCATACCAATAAGGTGTAGCCGTCGGGCGTTGATTTTGCAGCCACCTCGGCGCCGACCAGGCCGCCGGCGCCAGCCCGGTTGTCAATCAAGGCCTGCTGGCCCCAGGCGCTGGAGAGTTGGTGTGCGAGTGCCCGCCCGGTGGTGTCGACCGGGCCACCGGCGGGGAAGGGAACGACCAAGCGCACCGAGCGCGTCGGGTAGGTTTGGGCCACGGCGGGCAGGCCCAGACTGGCCAGGCCGCTCAAGCTGGCGCCACGCACGCCATAGGCCAGGGCTGTGCCCAGGCAGCTGCGGCGGCTTAACGTCCAGGGCGTCCAGAGGGCGGTGTTGGATTGCGTCATTGCTCTCTTTCAAGCGGGGCTAGAACAGTAGGGAAAAGCGACGGTAGGCCTGAGCGTCGCTGCGCCCAGGCGCTTGTGTGGCGTGGCTTTTAGGGCTTGCGCAGCGCAAAACCCTGCGCATGGTGGCATCGTCGGCAGGCTTGGTGTTGCGCACAATCACGGTTTTCAGGAGCCAGGCTTTGGCAGTGCCGAAGACTGGCAGCTGAGTGCTATCCACTAGGAGCCTGTCGGGCTTGGAGCGTCGAACAGCGAAAATCGGCCCCAGCGAGGACAGTTTTCGCCGGATTTGCAGGCCCATAGCCCGGCTATGGGCCAAAAAGACGGTGAAAAATGGACCGCTGCGGTCGATTTGCAGCCGACGATTTCCAAGTCCGACAGGCTCCTAGACCCCTCCGATGGGCTTGGGCGCAGGTCGTGGCATACCATCGCCGCATGCACTTTGACCTGACCGATCTGCGCCTGTTCGTCCTTACCGCCGATGAAGGCAACCTGACCCGCGCCGCTGCGCGCCAGCATTTATCCTTGGCTGCGGCCAGCGCGAGGATCAAGGCGCTGGAGGCGCAGGCGGGCTTGCCGCTGCTGTACCGCGAGGCCAGGGGCGTGCGTTTGTCGCCACCGGGCGAGGCTTTTTTGCACCATGCACGCGGCGTGCTGCACCAGGTGAGCCTGTTGCGCACTGATTTGCAAGACTATGGAGCGGGTCTGCGCGGTCACTTGCGGATGTTTGCCAACACCACGGCTGTGGGTGATTTTTTGCCCGAAATCCTGCCGGCTTGGCTGGCCGCCAATCCGCGCGTCAATGTTGATTTGCAAGAAAAGCCCAACCCCGAGATCGCCCGGGGCGTGCTCGATGGGCGCGCCGACATCGGCATCGTCGCCGGTCAGGTCGACACGCTCGGCCTGACTGCCATCCACTTCAGCACCGACCGGCTGGTGCTGGTGACGTCCGTGGGGCACCGTTTTGCACAACAAAAGACGATTGCCTTTGCCGATACCTTGCAGGAAGACGCGATCGGCATGCACCATGGAAGCACTTTGCAAACTTTCTTGGCCCAAATCACCGAGCGTCTGGGCCAGCCCATGAAGCTGCGTATCCAGCTCTCCAGCTTTGATGCCATGTGCCGCATGATCAGTGCCGGCGTGGGTGTCGGCATCGTTCCCGAGAGTGCGGCGCGGCGCAATGTAGCCAGCATGCCGTTGGCGCAGATCACGCTCAGCGACAGTTGGAGCGTGCGCGAGCGCTATATTTTGGTCCGCGACCAAGCCAGTCTGCCGACGTATGCGCAGGCGCTGATTGATACGCTGCTGGCACATTACCGGCCCGCTGCCGCGTAGGCGTCGTGCGCCCAGGCGCTTGGCGCTGGTTGCTGCCCCATTCTTTTTGGCCATTTCTGTGGGAGTTTTTTGATGAAATCTTTTCGCCAGCGCCTGCCGCCACTTGCGCCTGAGCGCCTGCCCGAGCTGCTGCGCAGTCTGCCCAAGGCCGAGCTGCACATCCATATTGAAGGCTCGTTGGAGCCGGAGCTTATTTTTGCGCTGGCAAAGCGCAACCAGCTGACGCTGCCCTACGCCGATGTCGATGCCCTGCGCCGTGCTTATGCGTTTGGCAATTTGCAGAGTTTTCTGGACCTGTACTACGCAGCGGCCAATGTGCTGCGGACAGAGCAGGATTTTTACGACCTGGCGCAGGCTTATTTCGCCCGTGCGGCGGCGGACAATGTGCTCCACGTCGAGCTCTTCTTTGACCCGCAAACCCATACCGCGCGTGGTGTCAGCATGCGCACGGTGCTGCACGGCCTGCACCGTGCATGTGTCGATGCACAGGCGCAGCACGGTATCAGCGCGGCGCTGATCCTGTGCTTTTTGCGCCACCTGACTGAGCAAGATGCGTTCGAGACGCTGGAGCAAGCGCTGCCCTACCGTGACTTATGGATCGGTGTGGGCCTGGACTCCAGCGAGCTTGGCCATCCACCCGAAAAATTTGCCAAAGTGTTTGCGCACTGCCGCACGCTGGGCCTGCATCTGGTCGCCCATGCGGGCGAAGAAGGGCCGGCGGCCTATATTTGGGCCGCGCTCGATGTGCTCAAGGTTGAGCGCATCGACCACGGTGTGCAAGCGCTGCAAGACACGGCACTGGTGCAGCGGCTGGCGCAGGCGCGGATTCCCTTGACGGTCTGCCCGCTGTCCAACCAAAAGCTGCAAGTTTTCCCCGATCTGGCCCGGCACAACTTGCCGCAGCTGCTGGAGGCTGGGTTGCAGGCCTGCATCAACTCGGATGACCCGGCCTACTTTGGTGGCTACATGAATGAGAACTGGCTGCAAACCTTTGCCGCCACCGGCATGGGCGCACAGCAGGCGTATACGCTGGCCTGCAATAGTTTTGAGGCCAGCTTCATCGATGCAGCCGCCAAACAGGCCTATTGCCGCCGGGTGGACGCGGCGTTTGCCGCGTTGGCGTAGTTGCTGGGCGTCGTGCGGCTACGCTGACGCGCTTGCGGCTGCATGCGAGAATGCCCGGCGTTCGCTACCTTGCTTCGGGGGCGAAATGCTCTTCTTTTTGAAGCCATGTAGAGGACTACCATGTATAAAAACCTCGCCGCCACCTTGATCGGTGTCGCCTTGATCACCCCTGCCACGCCGGTTTTTTCGCAGCCCACCACGGCCCAGCCGGTTGCACCGCTTCGCATCGGTTTTGTCTACGTCGCCCCTGTTGCCGATGCCGGTTGGGTACGCCAGCACGAGGTGGGACGCCAGGCGCTGGCCAAGGCACTGGGCGCACGGGTTCGCACCCACTATGTCGAGAACGTGCCCGAAGGCGCGGATGCCGAGCGCGTAATCCGTGACCTTGCCCAGCAGGGTGACCAGCTGATTTTTACCTCCAGCTTTGGCTACATGGAGCCGACCCTCAAGGTTGCACGTGATTTTCCGGGCGTCAAGTTCGAGTCCATCACGGGTTATAAAACTGCGCCCAATGTGGCTGTTGCCAATGCCCGCACCTACGAAGGCCGTTACCTGGCCGGCGTGCTGGCCGGGCGCATGAGCAAAACCCGGGTCGCTGGTTATGTGGCGGGTTTTCCTATTCCCGAAGTGCTGCAAGGCATCAACGCCTTCACGCTGGGCATGCGCTCGGTCAGCCCGCAGGCGCAGGTCAAGGTGGTTTGGGTCAATGCATGGGTCGACCCACCGAGAGAACGCGACGCTGCGTTGGCCTTGCTCAACCAAGATGTTGATGTGCTGGCCTTTCACACCGGCTCGACGGCGGTGATGGTGGCGGCACAAGAGCGCGGCAAGATGGCGGTGGCGCACCACGGCGACATGCGCCATGTTGCGCCCGACGCGCAAATCGCCGCCGTCAGCAACCACTGGGGTGCCTACTACACAGCACGTGCGCAGGCGCTGCTCGACGGCCAATGGAGGACTGGCAATGTCTGGGCAGGGGTGAAGGAGGGCATGGTCAGTGTGGGCGACTTTGGCCCGAAGGTGCCGAAGGCCGTGCAGGCCGAAGTACTGGCGCGCCAGCGAGATATTGCCGAGGGCCGACTGCTGCCGTTTTACGCCAAAACCGACATGAAGGACAACCAAGGCCGGCTCATGATCGCGCAAGGCAGTGCGCTCAGTGACACCCAGATTTTGCAAATGGACTGGCTGGTTGATGGCGTGCAGGGCCGCCTTGGACGCTGACTGTCGCAGGCAAGCGGCTGGTTGTTTTTTTGTATAAAAGTGCATGTACCGCTTATGTATCAATGGTTTATTGCTATCAATTTTGATTATTGATTGATTGATTGATTGATTCCGTCCGCGCCAAGCGCAAACTGCCGGCCCATTCCCCAGCCGGCCAAGTTATGACGGATGTGGATGTGGATGTGGCTTGCGCGCAAGATCTGAGGCTGCTTTTTCAGCACTGGCCAACACCCGCGCTGGCGTCGAGCCAGCATGCTTGCCTAACTGTCATGCATGGGCCAAGCACCACCGAGCGATGAAACCGCGCCGCGAGACGAGCGCGCCGCCCCCAGTGCACCCGTGGATCTGGCTCTGCCAGGCCACCGGGTGCGCCC
>JAYVXE010000100.1:0-2230 GCA_043785395.1 Burkholderiaceae bacterium
CGGCCTCCAACTGCGCGACCGCCATGCTGACGGCCGACGGAACCCGCCCGAGCGCGCGCGCCGCAGCCGAAAAAGAGCCACGGTCAAGCACGGCCAAAAAGAGGTGGACGTTGTCGCTGCTGAATGCCATCAAAACTCCCTTAGGACGTGCGCAAAAACCCATCGGGGGCGTTGCCTGAATTCCCCCAAACCTTGGGAAGCGCCGCTCAAGCCGGTTTGCGCAAGTCCGACAGCCTCCTAGACCTGTCAATTTTATTGATACAAGCTTACTTGTGTCATCAGAATATAAGACATAAAGTCGCGCCCTCAATAGGGAGGACAGGTGATGCAAGGTGTGAAGCGCAAAGTGGTCTATGTCAGTCTGTACGAAGGGGTCGCCATCGTCGTTGCGACCTTGGGCTTGGCGGGGATGAGCGGGCAGAGCATGGACAGTGCCGGTGCGGTGGCGGTGGCGGCGTCGGTGATTGCGGTGGCTTGGAACCTGCTGTTCAACACGCTGTTTGAAGCCTGGGAGGCGCGCCAAGTGGTCAAAGGGCGCAATTGGCAGCGGCGGCTGGCGCACGCGATTGGTTTTGAGGGTGGACTGATTGCGGCCCTGGTGCCGCTGATCGCCTGGTGGTTCAAGACCACGCTGTGGCAGGCGCTGCTGATGGACCTGGGCTTGGTGGTGTTTTTCTTGGTCTACACCTTTGTTTTCAGCTGGGTTTTTGACCGTGTTTTTGGCCTGCCGACGTCGGCGCTGGCAGCCGCACCCACACCTTGATCCGCGCCGCGTGCACGGCAGGCCAGAGCGGCTTGCCGGCCCACGGCGGTAACGTGGCCCACCCCCGAAGCGCCTGCGGCGCTCGCCCCCTCAAGGGGGCGCACCCGGTGGCCTGGTGAACTTGTCCCACCCCCGTAGCGCCTGCGGCGCTCCCCCCCTCAAGGGGGCGCACCTGGTGGCCTGGCAGAGCCAGATCCACGGGTGCACTGGAAGGGGCGCGCTCGTCTCGCGGCGCGGTTTCATCGCTCGGTGGTGCTTGGCCAGTGCATGACAGTTATTTGTGTCAATTTGTTCCTGTTTGGTCGAGTCTGAGCGCAATCGGACGGCGGTGGCCGTGAACCCGGCCTTTGCGCTGGCTATCATTCGGCGCACATGATCTCTACTTCCCGCTCTTTTCGCGCCCTCGCATACCTGGCTTGCAGCCTGACGCTTGCGGCTTGCGGCGTCTTGACGCCAACGCCGGCACCGCATGGTGAGGTCGAGAGTGCACAAACCAAGCCGCTGGAGCTGGCGCAGTCCGACGTCAACCGGCTGGCGACGCTGGGCATGCGCGACAACCTGCAAAGCCTGACGCGCTTGCTCGAAAAACTATACCGGCGCAATCCGGCCGAGTGGCGCAAAACCAGCAACATCAGCCGCGAAGACGCGATGGCGCAGGTGCAAGCCACCATCACGCAGCGCCAGCCCTGGGCCGCGTTACAGGGCAAGCGCGACATCGATGCAATGGCGATGGTGCTGGCGCCAGAATTCAAAGGCGACCGGGTTGCGGCCTTCATCATTGCCTGCGCCGACATGCTGATCGTCGCCCACGGCGACAAAACCGAGTTCACGCTGATCGACGGCTTGGATGCGCAAAAAGTCTACAACGCCGCCCGCAATATCGAGATTGCCAGCTGGCTGCTGGCAACCCGGCGCACCGCGCAAGGCCAGCCACTGCTGCTGGCCGACGCGATATCGGAGCAGACACGCAACCTGAGTTTTGAGCGCGAGTTCGGCAAAATCATTGCCCGGCTTGATTTATTGGCCGAGGTCAGCACCGAAAAATACCGGCGCGCAGCCATCAGCTATGTGCAAAATCTATTGGGCGGTACCTTTTTCCAGTTCTTGCCTGTGCGCTAAAAAGGCAGGGGAAATGGATTGTGGTCTTTTGGATGGGAGCGCAATTATATTTCGGATGCTATTTTGAGGCCTTCAAAAATAGCCTCCTCGACCGTTCTTGGCGCCAGGCAATCGCCAATGGCATTCGGTTTAGGTGTGCTTCCCTCTAATTCAAGAAACAAATGATCATTCGGTAAATGTCCCTGGCTCAGCACCAGAGTATCAATACCATCAAAAATGAGAGGAATGTCACTTGCAATGACAGGTTCCGTACGACCGGTTCCACGTCGTGGCGCTGGCCAACGAGGCCATGGATCAGGTGCGCCGCGAAGAGGTCAAAGCCAGCCCCCAAGCGGTCAAGGACGTGTT
>JAYVXE010000101.1:0-7459 GCA_043785395.1 Burkholderiaceae bacterium
GCTTGTTTTCTTCTGGAGCGCCGCATGGATATTGGATTTTTCTGCTTCGATCACGTTCACCTCTTGGGTGAGAGCGCTATGCACCCGATGGCACCGCGCCCTGGTCGCCGACCCGCAAACCAGCGGTGGCCTGTTGGTGAGTTGCAGCGCCGCTGCCGCCCCCGCCGTGCTGGCGCAGTTCCATGCGGAAGGCTTTGCGCAGGCCGCCGTGGTGGGTGCGCTGAGCGCGCCGACGGCGGGGCCGCAGGTGAGGTTTGTGGCGTAAGCGGTACGGCAACAGGCCGGTTTGGCGTGGCCGGGCGTGTTGGCGGATTAGGGGATTAGGGAATTGGGCGGATTGGGCGGATTGGGCGGATTGGGGAGTTTGGAAACCCCACGGTTTTTGGCGCAAGGTGATTTAATCAAAAATAATAGCAAACTTTCGTTTACTGTATTGCGATAAAAGCATATTTTATTAAAAATTACCCCTGGGTTTGCAGGCCTTCCGGCCCGGCCCGGCCCCAGGCGAGGCAGGCGATGCCGGCCATGATGCACAGCGCACCAAGGATTTGGGCGGCGCTGATGTGTTCGTCAAACAGCCAATGCGACAGCAGCAGCACCGAGATCAGCTCTAAGTGCGAGGCGGCAAAGGCCGGGCCGATGGGCGCGTGTTTGAGCAGGGTCATCCAGCTGAAGAAGGCACCGAGGTAGCCGACCAAGGCGCCGTAAATCCAGGGCTGGCCAAACACCCGCAGCAGCCAGGCGGCGTCGAAGGCCAGCGGCAAGGCGTGGACGCTGGCGTATTTGAAGCTGATTTGGGCCAGCGTGTCGAAGGCCATCAGCAGCAAGAAGCCCATCAGGTAGAAGCGGCGCATGGGGTTAGCTTGCATGCCAGCCAACGATGGCCACGCCCAGCGAGATCAACAAAATGCCGACCAAGCGCAGCGGCGGTATTTTTTCGGCAAAGAAGTAGCGCCCAGCCAGCATCACGCTGACGATGTTGATCGAGCCCAACAGCACCGCCAGCGACAGTGGCACCAGGGACAAAAAAGCCAGCCACAGCACGAACTCCAGCGCGTAGCAGGCAAGCCCGGCCCAGAGCCAGGGGTGGCGCGCCATCCAGGCCCAGCGTGCGCGGCCGTCGCCGCCACGCGGGTCGCTGGCCACGGCCTTGAAGGCGAGCTGGCCGCCGCAGTCGATCAGCACATTGAGCAACCACAGCGTGAGCACCAGCGGCGTGAAGCTGGCTGCGCTCATGTTTGGGGCGAGGGGTTGGCGCTGGCACGGACGCTGGCACCTTGCATCGGCGGGGTGCGGGCCGCCGCTGTAGCGGTGGGCCGTGGCGCTCCCGCTGCAATGCGGCTGGCGAAGGCGGTGGCGTGGTTGCTGACGCTGCGGCGTTCACGGTCAATCGTGATCATGTGGTAGCTGTCGTGCAGCAACACCAGCTCGACCGGGCCTTGCACCCGCGCTGCCACCAGATCGGCGTTGGCGACGCTGGCAATGTCGTCCTCGCTGGCGTGCAGCACCAAGCAGGGTGCACGCACGTGGCCCAGTTGGGCTTGGACGTGTTGGGACAGGGCCCGCATCTCGATGATGGCGTACCAGGGATTGCCCGGTAGCCCGGCGCTGGCGCTGTCGCCCGACTGCATTTGCGCAACGATGCGGCGGCGCAGTGCCACGTCTTTGATGCCGTAGGGCGGCTGCTCCATGAACACACGCTGGCGGCCAAAGCCGAGGGCGCGAAAGGAGCGCAGCAAAAAGGACAGCCGGGTGTAGAGCGGAATGCTCCAGCCGTCGTGGCGGAACATTGTCGACAGTGCCGCCACGCCGTCAACCTGCGCGGGGCGCTCGGCCGCCAAATTCAGCGCCAGCACGGCCCCCATCGACAAGCCCATCACCACCAGCCGGTCTACCTTGGGCCGCAGCCGCGCGGCGGCGGCGTGGACGCTGGCCGTCCAGTCTTGCCAGCGGGTGGCCACCAAATCCTCTTGGCTGCCGCAGTGGCCGGCCAGTTGCATGCCGTAGACGCAAAAGCCAGCGCGTTGCAGGCCTTTGCCAAGCAGGCGCATCTCGTTGGGGCTGCCGGTCAGGCCGTGTACCAGCAGTACGCCGGTGCGCGCCTGTGGGCCGTGGCCGGGCAGAAAAAATTCGTAGGGTGTGGTGCAAATGCTCATGCGTGGCTAACCTGACGGTCTTGAAGGATGGAGTGGGCGCTGCCCTGGGTGATGGCGCTGAGCAGCGCCAAGGCGTCTTTAAAGTCGGTGAACGGTGCGTGCGCAATGCCTTGGTTTTGGCAGTGCGCGATCAGCCCTGCCTTGGCCAGCACAAAGTCGGCCTTGCCGCTGACGCAGAAATCCGAGCTACCGTCACCGATGTAGAGCACGTGGTGGCGGGTTTGCTGCACGGCCAATTGCTGGCATTTGCAGTTGCCGCTGGCGCTGGTGCAGCGGGCGTGGGCGTAGGGCGAGTGCAGTTGCCAGCTGCGGGCACCGGTTTGCTGCAAGCGGTTGGCAAGCACCGGTAGCTGTCCCAGGCCGTGGCGCGCCAAGATGCGCTCGATGGCGTAGCCGATGCCGTCGCTGACCACTTGCAGCCGCAGGCCTTGGCGCTCGGCGGCGGCGGCGAAGGCGGGAAAGTGCGGATCAATGCTGATGCTGTCGAGTGCGGCGTCAAGCTCGCTGGCGTCCATGTCGAGCAAGGCGATTTGGCCCTTCATGCATTCGCGCGAGCCGATGCTGCCGGCCTCCCATGCCTCCTCCAGCGCCTGCCAGCCGGGACGGGCAAAGCGCTGTAGCAATTGGTCGCTCACGTCTTGCTGGCTGATCGTGCCGTCAAAGTCGCATTGCAACATCCAGCCCGAGGGACGGGCGTCCAAGTTGGGGGCGCGGGCGACGGCATAGGGCGTGCGTGTGTACTCAGTCATGAAAGCGCACCTGCACGGTCTGGCCCACGCGCCACTGGGGGGCTGGGGCGTCGAAGGACAAAAAGCAGTCGACCACCCGGATGTTGTGACGCTGTGCGCTGTCTTCGTCAAGCCGGGGCGCGCTAAAGGCCGGACTGGTGCGCAGCACCCGCGCTGGCATGGCCGTGTTGGGGCCGCCGTTGTGGCTGTCGGCGTCAATGCTGATGCGGGCCGCCATGCCGGGGCGCACGTTGCCTGCGTAGCTCTCACTCAGCTCGGCGCGCACCACCAGCTCCCGCTGCGGCAGCAGCACCAGTATGGCGCGTGGGCTTTGGGTGCTGGTGCGCGAGCCCGGCTGCACGTGCAGCCGGAGTACGCTGGCGTCGATGGGGGAGCGGATGCTGTGGCGCTGCAAAGTGAGTTGGGCCTGGGCGCGTTTTTGGACCACCAGCGCGTGCTCTGCGGCCAAGATGGTGATGGCCGACTCGATCTCTTGCTGCGCCTGCAAGGCCTCATCGGCGCGTTGCGGCTCAAAGGCACCGGCCTGCACCGCCTGCGCCATGCTCTGTGCCAGCCTGCGGGCAGCGGGAAGTCGGCTTTTTTGGGCGGCTTGGCGGGCCTGCACCAGGTTCAGTTCGGCGTTGGCCTGGGCCAGACCGAGCTCGGCCTGGTCGGCTTGCAGTTGCAACAATATTTGGCCGCGCTGCACCCGCTCGCCCTCTTGCACCGCCACGCTGGCCACGCTGGCGTCGAGTGGGGCCAGCAGCTCAAGCAGGCCGCCTTGGACTTCGACCTTGCCCCGCGCGATGGCGACGACTGGCACGGGCGTGCTGGCTGCTGCCAGTGCCGCAGCCTTGGGCGCTGTTGCTGAGGCTGGCGGGTCTGAGCAGCCGGCCAGAGCCGCGAGCACGGCGCCGGCCGCCAGGCCCCAAAGTGGGAGCGGTTGAAGCGCTGGAAGCGATTGAAGCGGGCGAAGATAGGTGGGGTTCATGTCAAAGATTCCTTGGAGGCGGCCCGGTGGGGCGCGGTTGCCGTGTTTGGCGCGCTGCCGGTTGAGGGCGTGGGCGGTGTGGGTTGCCAGTCGTTGCGGATCAGGCCGTCTTCCATGTCGAGTACGCGGTCAGCGTGGCGCACCAGGCGCGGGTCGTGGCTGACACACAGCACGGTGGTGCCGTGGCTGCGGGCAATGCGGTGCAGGATGTCGATGACGCGTTGGCCGTTTTCGGCGTCAAGCGCGCTGGTCGGCTCGTCGGCAAACAGCAGCTGGGGGCGCTTGGCCAGGGCGCGGGCAATCGCCACCCTTTGCTTTTCACCGCCCGAGAGTTGCGCCGGGTAGGCGTTGGCGCGCTGCGCCATGCCGACTTCGTCAAGCGCTTGCAGCGCCCGCTGGGCCGCCTCGGCCGGGCGCAGGCCCATGTAGCCAAGGGGGAGCTGCACCTGCTCGCGCGCGGTGAGTGCTGCAAAAAGGTTGAAGCCCTGAAAAACAAAGCCGGTGTGCTGCAAGCGAAACTTCTCAAGTTCGCGCTTGTTCATTTGACCGAGGTCGCTGCCAAGCGCCCAGGCCTGGCCGCTGTCGGGCGATTGCAAGCCGCTGAGCAGCGACAGCAGCGTGCTCTTGCCGCAGCCCGAAGGCCCGGAAATCAAGGTCAAAGCACCGGGGTAGACAGCAATCGACAGCGCTTGCAGCACGTGTACGCGCACCAGCCCGCTGACAAAGGACTTGCTCAGCTGCCGGGCTTCCAAGCTGGGGGAAATAGGATGTGTTTGTGCCATGGTGTCAGCGCAGCAACATGGCCGGGTCGGCCCGCAGCAGGGCACGTACGGCGATCAAGCCCGAGAGCAGCGACAGCGCGCTGACCAGCGCGGCGCAGGCGAGTGCGACCGGCCAGTTCATGTCCACCGGGACATCGTTGCGCGCGGCCAGCCAAAGCAGCACGCCGCTGCTCGCACCGCCCAACAGCAGGCCGAGCCTGCCGATCCAGCCGGCCTGCTCCAGCACCACCCGGCTGAGGGACCAAAGGCTGGCGCCCAAGGCGTTGAGCATGGCGTATTCGCGCTCCGAGGCGGCCACCACCGCCAGCAGTGATTGGCTGGTGATGACGGCGCCGACCAGGCAGACGATGGTGGCCATGAACAACACGGCAATCCCGGCGCCGGTATCAAGCACCCAGTAGAGCTGCGAGCGGCGTGCAAACGCGGCCGCACTCCAGACCTCGAAGCGGCCAAAGCTGGGTGCGCCCTGCAAGCGCGCCTGTACCGCCGAAGTGGCTGCCGACGGTCGCAGCTGGGCCAAGAAATACGTGCTTTCGTGCGCCGCAGCGTCCACCGCTTGCAGGCTGCGGGCGGTGTCGAGTGAGGCCACGACATTGATGCCGCCGAGCGCACGCAGCCCCGAGATGGCGGCCAGCACCTGCACTGGCTGGCCGTTGATCCAGGCCTGGCCACCCACCGGGGTGCCGAGTTGCTCCAGGTCGGCACGGTCAACCACCACGGCGCCGGGTGCGCGCAACTGCTGGCGCAGGCCCGGCGTCAGCAGCTTGGAGAAGGCCATGGCGTCGTCGCTGGTACGCAGGCCTGAGACGTAGACCGGCACGCTGCCGCCGCTGCGTTGCTGGTTGTGCCACTCGCCGTCAACCCAGAGATAGGGCTCGACCGCGCTGATGCCGGGGTCCATGCGCAGGTGCATCTCGACCTCGGGGCTGATGCTGCGGCCAAAGTTGACACTTTGGGTGCCGGGGTAGCCCACCCACAGATCGGCCGAAGATGCTGTGACATACAGCGCAGCACTGCCAAAAATACCCAGAACCAGCGCCGCCTGCACCAGCAGCAGCAGGCCAGAGAAGCCGACGGCAAACACGGCCGGCACAAAGCGCCGCCATTCGTAGACCATGGTCTTGCGGGCCAGGGCGATCATGGTGCGCGGCCCTCTTCGGCAGCCGCACTTGGGGTTGGGGTTGGGGTTGGAGCTGGGGCTGGCGTGTTGGTGGCCGGGCGCGTGGCCAATTGCGCCTCGCTCAGCAAGGGCGCACCGCCCAGCGCTTTGTACACGGCCACCAGCGCCAAGCGCTGGTGGCCGTGGGCGCTGGACAGCGCCGCAGCGGCCTGGGTTGCGGCCCGCTGCGCTTGCAGCTGCGCCAAGGGCTTGCCAAGGCCAAGCTGGGTGAGCGTGGCGTGGGTTTGTACCCGGCCTGCGAGCGCGCTTTGAGCGGCTTGCAAGTGTTCGGCCTGTTGCTGGCTTTGGTGGAGCCGGGTGAGCGCCGCTTCAGTCTCCGTGGCTGCGCTCAGCACAGCTTGCCGGTAGGCCAGCAAGGCAGCGTCCAGCACCTCTTGCTGGGCGTCGGCCCAGGCGCGTCGACGGCCCCAGTCAAACAACGGGATGTCCAGCAGGGGGCCAATGGTGGGCAGGTTGTTGTCCGTGTTGCTGCGGCGGCGGTTTTGCGTCAGGTTGAGCGAATAGAGCAAGGACACACCAATCACCAGGCGCGGGTAGAGCGCCGCCTGGGCGTTGCCCAGCTCAGCGGCGGCCAGCAGCACCGCCGCCTCGGCAGTGCGGATTTCGGGGCGCACGCGCAGTAAATCGGCCGGAACCTGCACCAGCCGTAGCACCGGCAATGCTGTGGACATGCGGCTGTTGGCGGGCACCGGTGCTTGCAGCCAGGACGGATCGGGCTGGGCTTGGCCCAGCAACAGCGCCAAGCCCAGTGCGGCCTGGGTTGCCTGGATTTGCGGCTGCTGCGCTTGCGCCAGACTTTGCTGCCACTGGGCGCGGGCCTGTGCCAGCGCCTCGGGCGCGCCCAAGCGCAGACGGCCTTGGGTTTGCAACAGCGCCAGCGTCTGGGCATCGAGCTCGGCCAGTGCGCTCAACCAGGCCTGCTGTTGCTGGGCTGCGCGCAGGTCGGTATAGCTGCGCACCACCTCGGCCACCGTCGAGACCTGCACCGCCTGCGCGTTGCTGGCCGCTGCATCAAGCCGGGCAAGCCCCGCCTGCTGGCTTGATTCGCGGGCACCGAACAGGCCCAGCTCCCAACTGGCATCCAGGCTGGCTTGAAAGTAAGAATCGGTGGCGCTGACGTCTTGCAAGGTGCGCCCGCTGGCCGTCAGTACGGGCAAGTATTGGGCCTTGCCATGCCCGGCCAGCAGCCGTGCTTGGCGCAGGCGGCTGCGGGCTTGTGCCAAATCCAGGTTTTGTGCCAAGGCCTGCGCCACCAACTGGTCTAGCAGCGGGTCGCCCAGTACCTGCCACCAATGCCGCAAATCAGGCGCCTGCGCGGCGGCCACCTGCGGCTGCTGCCAGGCACTGGGCAGCGTGGGTGTTGGAAGTATGGGGGCCGGCGGCGCAGCGCAGCCCACCAGTGCCGTCAGGCAGAACAGGGCATTTCGGTGCAAAAACTTGGGAACAGGACGAAAAAGTGGCAAAGCAGGTAGAAACAAAAAGAGGTTGAAAACGGCTCCAAGCGGTGACCCAAGGCCTGCGGCTGATTGAAGCGCTTGAACTTTGCGCAGTCTTGCTGTTTCTGTGGAGAACGTATGGAGGTGCAACCGGCCTTGGGTTTTGGCGCCTGCGCGGCCACCACG
>JAYVXE010000102.1:0-2221 GCA_043785395.1 Burkholderiaceae bacterium
GCCGCCTTCAAGCGACTCGATCTGCATGCCGCGCAGCGCACTGCGCTTGATCTCGGCGGCAGCCCAGTCGGAGAATTGCTGCACCGCCGCAGGCGCACCGATCAGGGCGAAGCGGTAGGTCAGGCGGCTGGCGGGCTGCACCAAGCCGGTGGCGCCAAGGTCTTGCTGGTTCAACATGACGCGCGGCGCAAAACTCATGAAACCGGCGCCCCGGTCGGGCTCGATCACGATCGTGCGGCCAATGCGCAACTGGCTGTCGCCGAGCAGCAAAGCGTCACCCACCGCCAGCCCAAGCGCGTCGAGCAGCGGCGCATCGACCCAGACCTCGCCCGGCGCCGGGATCTCGCGCGTCGCCTGGTCGGGCGCACCCGGCTGCGCGGCCACCCGCAGGCTGCCGCGCAAGGGGTAGCCGCTGGAGACCGCTTTGAGCGCCACCAAACGGCTGGCGCCGCCCTGCGCCTGGCTGGCCCGGCCCATGGTCGGAAAGCCGAGCGTTCCCGCCGTTTGCAGGCCCAGCGCGCGCGCCTGCTCGACAAAGGCGCTTGGCGTGGCGCTGTCGCTGACCAGCACCACGTCGCCGCCGAGCAGTTGCGTGGCGTCGCGCGCAAGGCCGGCTTGCAGCCGGTCGGCAAAGAAGCCCACCGCCGTCAGCGCGGCCACCGCCAGCGTCACGGCCAAAACCAACAAGCGCAAATCGCCAGCACGCAAATCACGCCAAAGCGTGCGCCAACCAAGGCGGAGGAAGGATGTTTTCATGGGCTTGCCTGCGGGTAAGAGATGGGGGGGGGCGGCAACGCTTCATGGGGCGCTGCGGGCGGCCACAGAGGGCGAAACATGGATGGGACAAAAAATACAGCGCGGTGGCCTAAACCACCAACAAGCCTGTGCGCATCATTGGGTTTAATAGCTGGTAGCGCTTAATCCATGCCATTTCAAAAACATTAGCATTTGAAATATAGATAGAACTTGCGTTAGCAGCTATCAATTTGATTTAATAGCTGGTAACGCTTAATTTATACCATTTCAACTACATTAGCATTTGAAATACATATAGAACTTGCGTTAGCAGCTATCAAATAGTTATTTTATGGGCTATCCGGCTATCCGGCTATCCGGCTATTTTGCCTGCGTTGTTGGCGCAGCGGCCTGCGCCTGCGCCCCCGCACTGCGCAGGCGTGGCCCGGCCAGTGCCGGCTCTAGCCGCAGGCGTTGCTGGCCGCTGTAGCAGACGAAATGCCGGTTCACGGCGCGGCCAATCAAACACAGGCCCAGGCGCTGCGCCACGTCAAAGCCCATGTGCGTGATGCCGCTGCGCGAGACCACGATCGCCACACCCATCTGCGCCGACTTGATCACCATCTCGCTGGTCAGGCGGCCGGTGGTGTAGAACACAGCGTCGTCTGCCGCGCTGCTGCGCTGTTGCAAGGCCATCCAGCCGGCAATGCTGTCCATCGCGTTGTGGCGCCCCACATCTTCCACAAAAAGCTGCATCTCAGCGCCCCGAAACAAGGCGCAGCCGTGGACGGAGCCCGCCGATTTGTAGGTACTCTCTTGCCGCCGTATGGCGTCGACGATGGCGTAGAGCTGGGCTTGGTCCAGCGTGGTGGGCGGCAATTGCAGGTTGTCGATATCGGCCATCAAGTCGCCAAACATGCTGCCCTGGCCACAACCGGTGGTGACCACACGCTGCGCCGTACGGGCCTCAATCTGGTCGATCCCGGCGTGCGTGTACACCGCCGCTGCGCCCACCTCCCAGTCGACCGTGATCGACGCCACCTCGGCCGCCGAGGCCACCAGCCGTTGGTTGCGCAGATAACCCAGCACCAGCCACTCAGGATGCGCGCCCAGCGTCATCAAAGTCACCAGCTCACGCCGGTCGACATAAATCGTCAGCGCCCGCTCGGCGGGAATCGCGATCTGCTCGGTTTCGCCATAGGCATTGAGCACCTCGATTTGCTGGGTCAGCGGCGCGCGGGCCTGGGTCAGGCGCGGCAAGGGGGGTTGGGCAAAAGAGGGCATGGGCATGGGGCTTGGGGCTTGGGGCTTGGGGTTTTGAACTTTTGACTTTTGACTTGGAACTTGAAACTCACGAAAAATAGGCAGGTACCGGCTTAGAAAAAATCCGCCCGGCCAAGCACCACCGAGCGATGAAACCGCGCCGCCCCCAGTGCACCCGTGGATCTGGCTCTGCCAGGCCACCGGGTGCGCCCCCTTGAGGGGG
>JAYVXE010000103.1:0-2206 GCA_043785395.1 Burkholderiaceae bacterium
GCTTATCCGCGCCAATTACCGCAACAAATCGGGTGCCGCCGTGGGCTATTTGACCGCCGAGGCGACGCAGATGAAGCTGGGCTAGCCTTTATTGCAGCACGCTCTGCGCCACGTTCTGCACCGTCTACCGCCGCCGCCGCGCAAAACGCACAACGCTGACGCCTGCGCGTGCCTGGCGGCTTGAGGGCATCACCAGCACGCAGTCGTCGTAGGGGGTTCGCACCGGCTCAGCGTCATTGAAGCCAATCACGGTGCCGGCTTTGGCGATCACCTCCAGCCCTTGGAAGGGCTCGGTAAAGCGGAATGCGGCACTGCGCGCAACCACCGGCCCGCTGACTTCCAGCACCCAGGCTGGCGCCGCGTCGGCCAGCCGCCAGCCGGGCAGCTGCTGTGCGAGTGCGCCCGATTCAAACGACGCAGCGGCTTGCAGGAAACGCAGGCACTGGTCTTGCGCCACGGCGCGGCTGCGGAGCGCGCCGTGAAAGCCGCATTCGACCAGCAGGGCGCGACAGCCGTTGTCGGCGGCCTGGCGCGCGACTTCGGTCGCGCTGGTGCTGGTGCTGGTGCTGGTCGCACCGAGCGCAAAGCGGCCAAAGTCGCGCATCCGCACGCCGTCTTGGTGGCCAGCGTCGACCACGATGTATTCGGTGCCGCGCAGTTGCTGCGCCAGCGCGATGTTGTGCGCCAACAGGCCGGTGAGGGTGAGCGCGGCGCAGGGCTCGTGCATGGAGTGCAAGTCCAGCAGCCAGTCGGCCTGCGCGACAAAGGGCCGCAGTGCGGCGGCGCGGCGGCGCTCTTGGCTGTGGTGGCTGTGGTCGCTATGGTTGCTATTGGCGGCGTCCATGCGCTCGGCCAGCCATTGGCGGTTCAGGTCTTCGTCGACAAAGCGCGCGGCATCATGGTCGGTGGGCTCAAAACGGTCAAATGCGGCCAGGTTGCAAAACGCCAGCGTCAGCTGTCCTTGCTGTGGCCGCAGACCGGCCTCCAGCAGGCCTTTGAGCGCCCAGGCACCGCAGATTTCGTTGCCGTGGACCAAGGCGCTGATCAGCACATGGCGGCCAGGCCGTCCAGAGTCAAAGCTCCAGACCCCTTCAACCCCGGTATTGCCGGCCCGCCAGGCGCTGATGTCGGGGGTTGGGAGCTCGAATGCGAGGTTGGTGTTCATTCTGTGATCTTGGCCTGGTTGACGATTTTTTGGTGTTTGTTGCTTTCATCGGTCAAAAATTGCTGGATGGGGACATCTATCGTTTGTACGGTGGCGCCTGTGGCCTCCATTTTTTTGCGGAAATCAGCGCTCTGCACGACCTCGCCCAAGGCCTGCTGGAGCCGGGTTTGCACGGCCACAGGCAAATGGGCTGGCCCAACCAGGGCGGTCCAGGAGCTGATCTCCAAACCGCGCAAAGCCGAGTGTTCACCCAGCGCGGGAATGTCGGGCGTGGCCGCCGCGCGCTTGGCCTCGGTGGTGCCCAGCGCCAGCACCTTGCCGGCTTGGATGTGCGGCATGCCGCTGGAGAGGGCAAAAACACCAAAATCAATCGTGCCGCCCAACAAATCGTTGGCCAGCGGTGCCACGCCCCGGTAAGGCACGTGGGTCAGCTCTAGCGCCGCTTGCTGCTTGAGCATTTCACCGGCCAGGTGCAGCGAGGTCCCCACGCCCGAGCTGCCGTAGCTGTATTTGCCGGGCTTGGCGCGCACCCGTTGGATGAAGCCGTCGATGTCGCTGACGCCGGATCGGATCGAAGCCACCAGCACCAGCGGTTGCGAGACGATCAGGCCGATGGCGGTGAAGTCTTGCAGCCGGTATTTGACGGCGGGGTTGACCATGCGGTTGATCACCAGCTCGTTGCTGGCGCCGACCAGCAGGGTGTAGCCGTCGGCACTGGCATTGGCGACTTTTTGCGCACCAATCGCACCACCGGCGCCACCCAGATTCTCGATCAGCACCGGCACCCCCAGGCGCTTGGACAAGGCCTGGCCGAGCGTGCGCCCGATGAGGTCGGTGCTGCCCCCTGGGGGATAGGCGACGACGAGGGTGATCGGCTTGGTCGGGTAGGTCGGCTGGGCCGGCTGGGCCGGCTGGGCTAGGATTTGCGCCGGGGTTTGCGCCAGGGCACTGCCCCAGAGTGCCAAGCTGCACAGGCTTGCGCCGTACAAAAAACGCAGGGTCAACGGGCGTGCAAAAAAGGCTGGCATGGGGCTTCCTTGT
>JAYVXE010000104.1:0-2200 GCA_043785395.1 Burkholderiaceae bacterium
GCGCGCCATCATGCATGTGCAGTCAACCGGCAACGGTAAAAAAGAAGTCAGCGGTGCCAATGTGCTGGTGGCGATTTTTGGCGAAAAAGACTCGCACGCGGTCTACTACCTGCACCAGCAAGGCGTGACGCGGCTTGACGTCGTCAACTTCATTGCCCACGGCATCAAAAAGGGCGATGCCCCCGAGCCGACCAAGGCCGGTGAGTCCGCGGCCGAAGGCGAAGACGGCGCAGCCGAGAAGAACGAGAAAGCCTCGCCACTGGAGCAGTACACCGTCAACCTCAACCAACTCGCCAAAGAGGGCAAGATTGACCCGCTGATTGGGCGCGAGTACGAGGTTGAGCGGGTGATCCAAATCCTGTGCCGCCGGCGCAAAAACAATCCCCTGCTGGTTGGTGAGGCCGGGGTTGGCAAGACCGCCATTGCCGAAGGCCTGGCCTGGCGCATCACACAAAACGATGTGCCCGAAATTTTGAACGAGGCCGTGGTTTATTCGCTCGACATGGGCGCTTTGCTGGCCGGCACCAAGTACCGGGGTGATTTCGAGCAGCGCCTCAAAGGCGTGCTGAAGTCGCTCAAAGACCGGCCCAACGGTATTTTGTTCATCGATGAAATCCACACCTTGATCGGTGCCGGTGCTGCCTCGGGCGGCACCTTGGACGCCTCCAACCTGCTCAAGCCCGCACTCTCCAACGGTCAGATCAAATGCATTGGTGCGACCACCTTCACCGAGTACCGGGGCATCTTCGAGAAAGACGCGGCGCTGTCGCGGCGCTTTCAAAAGGTCGACGTGGTCGAGCCTACGGTGCAAGAAACGGTGGACATCCTCAAAGGTCTGAAGTCGCGCTTTGAAGAGCACCACGGCGTCAAATACGCCGTCGCTGCGCTGCAAGCGGCTGCCGAGTTGAGCGCCAAATACATCAACGACCGCCACCTGCCCGACAAGGCCATTGACGTCATCGACGAAGCTGGCGCGGCCCAGCGCATCCTGCCGCCGAACAAGCGCAAAAAAACCATCAGCAAAACCGAGGTCGAGGAAATCGTCGCCAAAATTGCGCGCATTCCGCCGGCCAACGTGTCCAACGATGACCGGGGCAAACTCAAGACACTGGAGCGCGACCTGAGAAGTGTCGTTTTCGGGCAGGACAAGGCGCTGGAAGTGCTGGCATCGGCCGTCAAAATGGCGCGCTCCGGCCTGGGCCGGGGCGACAAGCCGATTGGCTCGTTCTTGTTCAGCGGCCCAACCGGGGTTGGCAAGACCGAGGCGGCCAAGCAACTGGCCTACATCATGGGCATCGAGCTGATGCGCTTTGACATGTCCGAGTACATGGAGCGCCACGCGGTGAGCCGTCTGATTGGTGCGCCGCCGGGCTATGTCGGTTTTGACCAGGGCGGCCTGTTGACCGAGGCGGTGACCAAGAAGCCGCACGCCGTGCTGCTGCTTGACGAGATCGAAAAAGCCCACCCCGATATCTTCAACGTGTTGCTGCAAGTGATGGACCACGGCACGCTGACCGACAACAACGGGCGCAAGGCCGACTTTCGCAACGTCATCATCATCATGACCACCAATGCCGGCGCCGAGACCATGAACAAGGCGGTGATTGGCTTTAACAACACGCGCCAGGCAGGCGATGAGATGGCCGACATCAAGCGCTTGTTCACGCCCGAGTTCCGCAACCGGCTGGATGCCATGGTGAGCTTTAAGGCGCTCGATGAAACCGTGATCCTGCGCGTGGTCGACAAATTCTTGCTGCAACTTGAGACGCAGCTGGCGGAGAAAAAAGTCGACGTCACCTTCAGCGACACCCTGCGCCAGCACCTGGCCAAAAAAGGCTTCGATCCACTGATGGGGGCACGCCCGATGCAGCGCCTGATCCAAGACACCATCCGCCGTGCCTTGGCCGACGAGTTGCTGTTTGGCAAGCTGGTAGACGGTGGGCGCCTGCGCGTTGATGTCGACGACAAGGGCGAAGTGCTGCTCGACATCCAGCCGCTGACCAAAGGCCGGGCCAAGCCCGAGCCTGAGTCCGAGGAAGCGGCCGCGAGCTAGGAGCCTGTCGGACTTGGGGCGTCGAGCAGCGAAAACCGCAGGTTTCTACAAAATCGACCCCAGCGAGGACAGTTTTTGCCGGATTTGCAGGCTCATAGCCCGGCTATGGGCCAAAAAGACGGTGTTCTCGAAGAGCGGCGAAGCCAA
>JAYVXE010000105.1:0-7365 GCA_043785395.1 Burkholderiaceae bacterium
GCCGTGGCCATCACGGTGGCCTTGAACCTGGCCTTCGACTTCGTCCAGCAGGCCGCTGGGTTGGCTTAGATGTTTGATATGCAATCGCTTTCTGTCCTGGCATGCCCAGGCGGTGGAATGGGTGAACGCGGGCTCACGTGCAATGGTATGCGCGTGTGGGCACGGTTCGAGATGGAGCTTGTGGATTTTTTGCCGTATCGCGCCTGAAATGTTGCGCGAAATGTGGGCTGGAGCCATGCTGGCCCGCAAAGTTTGCAAAAGTACCCGGATTTTCCATCAAAATGCAGGTTATACTAGCACTCGTTGCAAAACGAACAGCCCTGGTGGCGGAATTGGTAGACGCGCACGGTTCAGGTCCGTGTGTCGAAAGATGTGGGAGTTCGAGTCTCCCCTAGGGCACCAAACATGAAGCCTCTCTTGCTTAGCAAGAGAGGCTTTTTTGTGTCTGAAGACTTTTGCCGGCCTTTTTTTGTCGGCCTTTGCTTGGCCCCAAAAACGCACCGAAACACGTCTTTTGGGCACCTGGCTGTTGAGGGCGTAAGGCCTTGCTGTATGTGCCGAGCACCGCCTCAATACAGCACCACACCCCGGATCGACTCGCCACGCTTCATCAGCTCAAAGCCCTGGTTGATGTCCTCCAGCGGCATGGTGTGGGTGATCAGGCTGTCGATATTGATCTTGCCCTCCATGTACCAATCGACAATTTTGGGCACATCAGTACGCCCGCGTGCACCGCCAAAGGCCGAACCCTCCCACTTGCGCCCAGTCACCAACTGGAAGGGCCGGGTGCTGATTTCGGCCCCAGCCTCGGCCACACCGATGATGATGCTGCGGCCCCAGCCCTTGTGCGTGCACTCCAGCGCCTGGCGCATGAGCTTGGTATTGCCAACGCACTCAAAGCTGTAGTCAACGCCGCCGTCCGTGAGCTGGGTAATTGCATCAACCACGTTCTCGGTGTTGCTGGGGTTGATGAAGTGCGTCATGCCAAACTGGCGTGCCATCGCCTCGCGTGCCGGGTTCAAGTCGACACCGATGATCTTGTCTGCGCCCACCATCTTGGCCGCTTGCACCACATTGAGCCCAATACCGCCAAGGCCAAACACCGCCACATTGGCGCCGGCCTCGACCTGGGCCGTGAACAGCACCGCGCCCAAGCCCGTGGTGACGCCACAGCCGATGTAGCAAACCTTGTCGAACGGCGCATCCTCGCGGATTTTGGCCAGTGCAATCTCAGGCACCACGGTGTAGTTGCTGAACGTGCTGGTGCCCATGTAGTGAAAAATCGGCAGGCCATCAAGACTAAAGCGGCTGCTTGCATCCGGCATCAAGCCTTTGCCCTGGGTGGCGCGAATCAGCTGGCACAGATTGGTTTTGCGTGACAGACAAAATTTGCACTGGCGGCACTCCGGCGTGTACAGCGGAATCACATGGTCGCCCTTGCGCAAGGACGTGACGCCGGGGCCGACATCGACCACGATGCCCGCGCCTTCATGCCCCAAGATGGCCGGAAAAATACCCTCTGGGTCGGCCCCCGAGAGCGTGTAGTAGTCGGTGTGGCAAATGCCAGTGGCCTTGAGCTCAACCAGCACTTCACCGAATTTTGGGCCTTGCAGATCGACGCTTTCAATCGTCAGGGGCTGGCCGGCTGTCCAGGCAATGGCGGCTTTGGTTTTCATGGTGGTGCAGATGGTGTAAGGGGTTGGGGAGATGGAGCGAACCCAAAGGCGCGGCAGCGGCGCGCTGGGGCTAGAACTATAGCCTGGGCTGACCTTGCTCCCTCCCTGAATTACCTGCCCATCGGCTGCTGCTGTTGCGCCCCTCAATCCCCCAAGACCCGCAGCACTTCCGAGCGAAACTCGCGGTTGTAGAGCACCACCACCACGGCCAAAGTGGCGCAGATAAAAGTCAGCGGCGAGAAGAACCAGCAGATCGCGGCGAACGCAAAATAGTAAGCACGCAGCCCCAGGTTGAAGGTCTCGGCGGCCATGCCCATCAGGCGGCTGCCGCGCTCGGCGAACACATGGCGGTCAAACTTGCCTTGGTTGAATTCGTGCGGCGGCGGCATCGAGCCCACGGCGAGCAGGCCAAAGCTGTACAGCCGCATGCTCCAGGTGAAGCGGAAAAAGGCGTAGACAAAAATCGCAATGATCACCATCACTTTGAAGTCAAACACCAGCGTGCTGGTGGGCACGGTAAAGGGCAGCTCGTGGACCAGCTCGGCGGCACGCTCGCTGGTGCCGAGCAAGGCGCCCAGGCCGCCGATGATGATGATGGTGGTGGAGGCAAAGAAGGTCGGGCTGGCCGACATGCTTTGGGTGATCACGCCGTCGACCATGCGCGGGTCACGGGCGGTGGCCTGCTCCATCCAGTAATAGCGGTAGCGGTTGGTCATGGCCAGCAGGGTTGCGCCCTGCTTGGTGCTGGAGCGGTGGGAGTACCAGGTGTAGCTGGCCCACAAGAAGACAAAGACCGACAGCGCCAGCCAGTCGAGCCAGGGCAGGAGAGACAAAATTTTCATGGCCGCTATCGTAGCGATTTGCGCGGCGCCCGCAGCGCCTTCGCGCAGATTTTGGCGCAAATTTGGCGAAATTTGGCGCAAGACTGGCACCAAAATGCCGGCTCGGCCCTTGCGTCAGGTTCGCGTCGGATGTTTGTCCCGTCCAAAAAACGCTGGCGGTGTATTTTTCACCCGCCGCAGAGGGACGTCCGCCCCCCAAAACCAGCAGCCAGCCCGTGACACGATGCCGGGCTTGGGCGCTGGCGACGGCCTTAGCCCTTCATGCGCGCAGCCACAGAGGCGACGCGCGCACCGTACAAGCGCCCTGTCTCCAGGTCTCCGGCCGCCATCTCGGCCGCGCTGGCATCCGAGGGCGACTGCGCCAACACACCCAGCGAGCCGACCAGGTTGTTCACATCTTGGCGGCTGGCGGCCTTGGTATTGCTGGGCGGCAAGCCCAGGCTGACCCACAGACCGCCGTGCTGCGCGGCCAGCGTGACAAAGTACTGCAAAGTACTGTGCTTGTCACCATTCAGGCCAGCGCTGTTGGTGAAGCCACCGAACACTTTGTCTTGCCAAGCCTGTGCAAACCAGGGCTTGGAGCTGGCGTCGGCAAACTTTTTGAACTGCCAGCTGGGGCCACCCATGTAGGTGGGCGCGCCGAAGATGATGGCGTCGGCGTCGGCCAGCGTTTGCCACGCGCCGTCGGGCAGGTTGCCATCGGCATCGATGGCGATCAATTCGGCGCCCGCACCCGCTGCGACTTGTTGCGCCAGGCGCTGGGTATGGCCGTAGCCGGAGTGGTAGATAACTGCTATCTTTTTCATAAAAACCATTTCATCACAAAGGAAAGAACAGAGAGAATTCCTGAAGGATCAAGAATCCCGCAATGGGTGCTGCCATTGAAAGACGCAAGCGGGGCGCGGCCAAACCGGCGGAATGTGCCCCGTTTCGCTAAGCGCAATAGGCCAGCCACGCCTTGCAAAGGCGCATTCAAATTATTACAATGAATGCAATGAATGCAATTTAAAGAGGTGACACTATGGCAATGCTGACAGTACGTAATCTACCCGACGACGTGCATCGCGCTTTGCGGGTGCAGGCTGCCCTGCATGGGCGCAGCACCGAGGCCGAAGTCCGCGAGATTTTGGCCGTTGCGGTCAAGCCAGAGACGCGTGTTCGCTTGGGTGATGCCCTTGCCGCACTGGGCCGAAAGATCGGCCTTACGAACGAGGATTTCGACGCCCTCAACCAGGTGCGGGACAAGGCTCCGGCGCAGCCGCTTAGTTTTGAATGATCGTCCTCGATACCAACGTCGTTTCTGAAGCGATGAAGCCCGAACCGCACCCAGCGGTGCGGGCTTGGCTGAATTAGGACTTACGCAAAATTGTCCTGGCTAGGCATTTTTTCGCAGACAGTACACCTGGTACGGCAAGGAAAAAGAACGACGCCAGGGCGGTTTTGCGTAAGTCCTATGAATGATCAGGCCACGCTCACGCTGTATTTATCCAGCGTGAGCGTGGCCGAACTACTGTTTGGCATCGCAGCACTCCCGCCCGGCAAGCGGGCGGACATGTTGGCCCAGACGCTGGACGGCTTGATGCGACTGTTCAGGGATCGCGTGCTTCCATTCGACATCGATGCAGCACGGTGCTATGCCGAGTTGGCAGTGACAGCCAAGAGCGCCGGGCGAGGATTCCCCATACCAGACGGATACATTGCAGCGATCGCCGCCTCGCGGGGTTTTATGGTGGCCTCACGCGATACGGCGCCCTACGAGGCAGCCCGCGTTACGGTCATTAATCCCTGGGGTGCGTAAGGACGCCCTCAAGGAACAAATTCCGCCGGTTTGGACGCTCAACCAGGTGCGCGAACGGCCTACCCCGGCGTGATACCGAAATGCCGTGATGCCGAAATGCCAGATGCTCGGCCTGGCCTCGGTCTTGGGAGCGGCGAAGTGTGTGCATTGTTTTAAAACCCGTTGGCGGTTGCTGTGTCAGCGAAGCCTGAACTTTAAAGGCCGCCAGCGCGGCAAGGGCGGCGCTGGATTGACGGGATAATTCAAAAATTTTAAAACTTCGCCCCTCCTATGCCCCGCCATGCCCTCAACTCCGACGCCTTGGTCATGCTGCAAACGATTGCCAACACGGGCAGCTTTGCCGCCGCCGCCCGCAGCCTCGGGTTGGTGCCCAGTGCCCTGACCTACCGGGTGCGCCAAATGGAGGACGCGCTGGACGTGCTGCTGTTTGACCGCAGCACGCGCCAAGCCTTGCCGACCGAGGCGGGCTTGGAGTTGCTGCGCGAAGGTGCACGCTTGTTGCAGGAAATGGACGCGGTGGCGCACCGGGTAAAGCGGGTTGCCACCGGCTGGGAGCCGCAAATCACGATTGCCGTCGACAACGTCATCGCCAACCACACCGTACTGGAGCTGGTTGAGGCCTTCTTGGCCTTGGCCCCGCCGACCCGGATCAAGCTGCGCGACGAAGTGTTGTCGGGCACGCTGCATGCGCTGACATCGGGCCAAGCCGACTTGGCGCTCGGTGTCAGCGATGAGCCGTTCAAGGAGCTCAACATCCAAAGCCTGCCGCTGGGCCGCCTGTTGTTTATCTACACGGTGGCACCGCACCACCCACTGGCGCGCGCGCCCGAGCCGATTGTCGATACCCTGCTGCGCCAGCACCGCGCGATTGCCGTGGCCGACAGCGTGCTGCACGGCGGCGGCGTCACCACCGGCCTGCTCAGCGGCCAAGACGTGCTGACCGTGCCCAGCCTTCCCTGCAAAATCCAGGCCTTGCTGCGCGGCCTGGGAGGGGGCTTTTTGCCCGAGCCAGCCGCACGCCCTTATTTGGCGAGCGGCCAGTTGGTAGAGAAGCAAACCGATCGCCCGCCCCGGCTGGTGGACATGCTCTACGCCTGGCGCAGCAGCGCGCAGCAACCCGGCTTGGCGCTGCAATGGTGGCTCGCGCAATTGAAGAGTGCCACCACCCGCGCCGCTTTGCTGGAGGGGCCGCAAGATTTGGCCTAGCCGCCATGCGAGTAGAGTGCTTGGCAGGCTTGCTCTTTTGGCCCCACGAGCAACTTCCCTAACCCGTTACGCAAGGACCCCCTATGCCACGCAGTCGCCCGCCCACCACGTCCCACAGGCCAGCCCCGGCGCACGCAGAGCGGCACTTCGCCGTCATTGGCGCCGGCATGGCCGGCTTGGCCTGCGCCCGCACCTTGGTTCAAGCCGGGCACCGGGTAACGCTGCTAGAGCAAAGCACAGCAGTCGCAGGCCGCATGGCCAGCCACAGCACAGCCTCAGGCAGCTTTGATCCCGGCGTGCAGTACTTCACGGTGCGCGATCCACGTTTTGCGCTCGCCCTGGCGACAGTGCCCGGCATTTGCAAACCCTGGAGCGCCAGCGCCGTGCGCGTACTCGACAGCTATGGCCGGGTTGCCGCAGCCGGCGTGAATACAGGAGATCCGCACTGGGTTCCAACACCGGGCATGGATGCCTTGCTGCGCCACTGGGCACAGCCGCTGGCGGCCAGCACCGTGTTGCAGACCAAGGTCAGCCGGATCGAGCCCGATGCCCTCACGCGCGGGCAATGGCAGCTGCGCACCGAGGGCGCGCCGGGCGCCCCAGAGGCGCAGCAGGTGTTCTCGGGCTTTGATGCCGTGCTGCTGGCGATCCCTAGCAGCCCTGCGCAAACCCTGCTCCAGCACTCCAAACTGCAACCGCGCTGGGTGAAAAAAATCAGCCAAGTGGACGTGGCCCCGTGCTGGACCTTGATGCTGGCCTTTGCCCAGGCCAGCGCCAGCCAGATCGGCCCGCAGTGGAATGCGGCGCGCAGCACCCACCACCGGGTTGCGTGGCTGGCACGCGAATCGTCCAAGCCGGGGCGAAGCACGCTTGAGCGCTGGACCGTACAGGCCAGCGCCGCCTGGTCGCTCGAACACTTGGAGGATGACGCGGCGCGCGTACAGGCCAAGCTGCTCAAGGCTTTTACCGAAATCACCGGCATCCACGCCCAGCCCTCGCACGCCGAAGTGCGGCGCTGGCGCTACGCCCAAACCACCAAGGCCTTGGGCACAAGCCAGCTCTGGGACGCCAAAACGCAGCTTGGCGTCTGCGGCGACTGGTGCATCGGCCACCGGGTAGAAGACGCCTTCATCTCCGGGCTGGAGCTGGCGCTGGCTGCACTTTGAGCACGTTGAGCACGGTGCACTGGCCCAAACCAAACACCGACAACGCAAACGCCTACAACGGCCGCTTTGCGCCCTCGCCCACCGGTGCGCTGCATGCCGGCTCGCTGGTTGCCGCACTCGCCAGTTGGCTCGACGCCCGCGCTTGGCGCCCTGCCCTGCCAAGCCCTGGCGGGCGCTGGCTGGTGCGGATCGAAGATACCGACACACCGCGCTGCATCCCCGGCGCTGACGCCCTCATCTTGCAGCAACTGGCGCGCTGCGGCCTGCACCCAGACGCCGCGCCGCAGTGGCAATCACAGCGCAGCACGCACTACAGAGAAGCGCTGGCGCAATTGCAGCAACGCGCCCTCGCCTACCCCTGCGCCTGCTCGCGCCAAGACATCGCCAACGCCTGGGCCGCACGCGGCGTGGTGCGCAGCCGCCACGCCAACCTGCCCTACCCCGGCACCTGCCGCCACGGCCTGCAAGGCAGGCCCGCACGCGCCTGGCGCTTTGCGAGTGCACAGGCAGCCCTTGTTGTTAACAATTTTAAGCAAAAACATGCTATAACGCATACAAATCAAGCCTTAGCAGCTATCAAAATAGATGATGGCATTCTGCACTGGCACGACCGCCGCCTGGGCCCCCAGCAACAAGACGTGGCGCAGGCCGTCGGCGACTTCGTGCTGCTGCGCGCC
>JAYVXE010000106.1:0-2198 GCA_043785395.1 Burkholderiaceae bacterium
TGTCTTGTTGTGTGGCTTGCTGGCCCTCACCCCAACCCTCTCCCAGAGGGAGAGGGGGTAAAACAAAAGCGCACTGCATGCCGTGACCTGAGTAGTTACCGTTTTTCAACAAGCGCAGACGCTACAGGTAGTGTCTATCAACAAGGTTTGCGTAAGTCCTAGCCTTATTAGGACTTACGCAAAACGTCCCCAGCGGCGTTTCCCCTCCTGGCCGTACGCCAGTACTGTCTGCGTCGGGGTGCCTTGCATGGAGCCGCTTTGCGTAAGTCCTACTTATGTCCGCCAAGCCTTTCGCAAATATCTGGAGTGCGCCATCTTTGCCCATGGCTTTGCCAGGGCGCGGTGTGATGGCTGCGGACACGACTACTTCGTCGCCTATTCCTGCAAAGGCTGGGGCGTGTGCCCCTCGTGCAATACGCGGCGCATGGCGGAGACAGCGGCGCACCTGACGGATCACGTCTTTCCCCGCCTGCCGGTGCGCCAGTGGGTGCTGTCTTCGCCGGCACGCTGATGAGCGATGGCTACGTCGCCTACCGCGCGCGCTGCCGGCGGCTGCGCTGTTGGGCCCATCTGCTGCGCAAGTTCCAGGGGCTGGTCGAATCCTGCGACGCCACTGCCGCAGGCCGGCAGCGCCATGCCGGTGCTCTTCAAAGAGTTGGTGCAGGCGGGTCTACGCCGCGCGCCAGCAAAACCTGGCCTGGCAGGCCCTGCGCGACGCTCTGAGCGCCGCGCAGTCACAGGCCCCCGGTCCACCCCATCCCCGACCGCCCTGCCAAACTCCAGGGCAAGGCATGACCAGCAAGTCAAAAAACTGCGCCACATCTGCCGTTGACCAACAATGCCGCCGAGCGGCAGTTGCGCCACTGGGTCAGCGCCCTGCGCATCAGCTACGGCACCCGCACCAAGACCACATCGAATGGCCTGGCCATGCTCGCCAGCGTCATTGACACCTGCCGTCTGCGCGGCGCCAGCATCATCGAGACCCTCGCCGGCGCCGTCCATGCCGCTCGCCACGGACTGCCCGCTCCGGCCATGCCGCCTGTTCCCGAACCTCTGATCCAACAGAGCCGCGCCCTGGCTCGGACATGGGGTGGGTCTAAACGATTACAGTAGCGCAGGGCTCGCCCGAGATGCGATTGCGGGTCTGGGTGCGGCGAATGAACATGCACAAGATGGCGCCCGAAACGCAAGCCTTTTGATCAGAAAATCCAAAATTTTATGGCACTACATTTTGCCAGCGAAGCGAAATTCAATGCTGACAAGGGTTTGCGGTGGACGTGGGCCAAAAAGGGACGGGAGGTGACAAAGTCGGGCTAAGCAGGCATCTCGTTCATCTCCGTCGATTCGGATGTTTCGCTATCGAAAAATCGATGATTCCGATGGCGCGCACTCAAAAATTCCACTAATTTCTTGGGTTCGAGGCAAAAGTAATTGCCATTGGAATTTTGTCTGGCAGTTGCGACTACCATGCCGCAAATTCAGGAGTATTCGGCGATGCAGCTCGCTCACATCAGAGGAATTATCAAGAATCTGCCGCTTTTTCAAGGGCTTGATGACGCAATCTTAGAAAGAATTGCAGGTGCGGTGCGCATCATCCGGGTCTTGCGGCGAGATGTCATCTATCGCAAGGGCGACGCGTGCCACGGTTTTTATGTGATCTCGTACGGTCGCGTCCGGCTTTCCTTGTTTTCCAGGCAAGGCGTTGAAAAGCCCATCCAGATCATCAGCATGGGAAACAGCTTCGGTGATGCGACGATGCTTCAAGAGATGGCGCACTACACAACAAGCATTGCGGTCGAGGACTCCGGCTTGATTTTTGTGCCGAAAAACGTATTCACCGAGCTTTTGCAATCAGATTGGCGACTGGCCATGCGCATGATGGCCAATTTGGCGGACCGCCTTCACTTGATGGTCGACGATATTGACGATTTTCTCATGCAGCCGCCCGCCGCAAGATTGGCAAGCTATCTGCTGCGACTGATTCCACCGCGCAGCATCGATGCGAAAAATGTGGAGCTTTTCTTGCACAAGAACTTGGTGGCGGCGCAGTTGAATCTGAAGCCGGAAACGCTGTCCCGTTACTTTCGGGAGTTTTGCAGCCAAGGTTTGATTGGCGTCGAAGGCAGCAGCATCACGATTTTCAATGTGGATCGACTCTGCCAATATGTGTCCACTGAACGCGTCAAGCCCGCCCTGGC
>JAYVXE010000107.1:0-2193 GCA_043785395.1 Burkholderiaceae bacterium
GATTTTTTCTTTGACGACCAAACCGGCCATGTCACCTCGGCCGCCCAGCATGTACCGGCGGGCCAAGTCCATAGCGGCACTACCCAGCACGTTAAGCCCACAGTCGAGCTCGCCCCGGTGGGCTCAAACAATCCATAGCTCAAGCGACTCGTGGCTCGCCTGCTTTGCACAAGTCCCGGCCACGCCAACCCATCAACCCTCCGACTGCACCGCCATGCCCACACCCGGCAAGTTCGCACATTTCAAAACCAACAGTGCCCGCATCTGGGCGCTGAGCTGGCCCTACTTTCGCTCCGAAGACAAATGGCGTGCCTGCGGCCTGCTGCTTGCCATCATTGTTCTCAACCTGGCTGCCGTGTACATGTTGGTGCAGCTCAATACGTGGAACCGCTTGTTCTACGACGCCTTGCAAAACAAAGACCAGCCGGTGTTTTGGGAGCAGCTGGGCCGTTTTACCTACCTTGCGTTCATCTTCATCGTCATTGCGGTCTACCGTTTTTACCTGACGCAGTTGTTGCAACTGCGCTGGCGTGGCTGGATGACGCGCCATTATTTGCAGCGCTGGCTGGCGCAGCAAGCCTTCTACCACCTGGAGCTGGCACGCGGGCAAAGTCAGGCCGCCAGCGGCGAGGCTCCCGACAACCCGGACCAGCGGATCCAAGAGGACGTCAACCAGTTCACCGCCGACTCGGTCTCGCTGTCGATGGGCTTGCTCAATGCCGTCGTCACGCTCGCCAGTTTTGTCGGTATTTTGTGGACGCTGAGCGGAAGTTTTGGTTTTACCGTGGGCGGCCAAAGCTACCAAATCGCGGGTTTCATGGTTTGGGTTGCGGTGTTGTACTGCCTGCTTGGCAGCATCATCACGCACTACATCGGCAAGCCGCAGATTGCGCTCAACTATGCGCAGCAACGCTACGAGGCCGATATGCGCCACCACCTGGTGCGCGTGCGCGATTACAGCGAAGCGATTGCGCTCGACCGGGGCGAGGCTGTCGAAGGGGTGCAGCTCGGGCTGCGCTTTGACAAGGTCTTGGGCAATGCGCTGCGTTTGTTGGTGGCGCAAAAACGCTTGATCTGGTTCAGTAATTTTTTTGGCCAGGCGGCCAATGTGTTTCCCTTCATCGTCGCGGCGCCGCGTTTTTTCAGCGGCGCGATCCAGCTTGGCGAGCTGATGCAGATTGCCTCGGCTTTTGGCCGGGTGCAAGATGCCTTGAGCTGGTTTGTCGACAACTACAGCCGTCTGGCCAGCTGGCGTGCCACCGCCGACCGGCTGACCAACTTTGAGCAAACCCTGCAAGCCCATGCTGCGCGCACTGCGCAGCCGTCGCTGCACATCGGGCCGCCCGCACCGCCTGCTGGCCCGGCCCAGATCGCGACCCAGGCGCTGGCCTTTGGCCTGCCCGATGGCCAAGTGCTGGCGCAGGACTTGGCGCTGAGCGCTGCCGCCGGAGAGCGGGTGCTGATCAGCGGGCGCTCTGGCAGCGGTAAGTCAACCCTGTTTCGGGTGCTGGCCGGGATCTGGCCCTTTGCCCAGGGCCAGTTGCATTTGCCGGATGACTTTTACGCGCAGGCGATGTTCATCCCGCAGCGTCCCTACCTGCCGCAAGGCCTGCTGCGTGATGCCCTGGCCTACCCGGCGGCCGCCGCGCAGTACAGCGACGACGCATTGCGCCTGGCCCTGCAGAATGCCTTGTTGCCGCAGCTGGTCGATCGCCTGGACGAGAGCGCCATCTGGGGCCAGCAACTCTCCGGCGGCGAGCAGCAGCGCTTGGCGATTGCCCGCGTGTTGCTGAAAAAACCGCGCTGGATTTTTGCCGACGAAGCCACCAGCGCCCTGGATACCGAAGCTGAGGAAATTTTATACAAACGGCTTGTTTCGCTCTCTGAATCTACCAATGGCGCTCTTATATCAATAGCACATAGGCCGAGCGTAGAGGTTTTCCACCAACGGCGCTGGACGCTGGGGGATCCACCCGCCAGTGGTTTACTGTGAAAGAACACCCCTGACAGGCAAAAGGCCCCCAACCCCATGACGCAAGCGTAGGGTGAAGTGATGGAAGAACAAAACAACAAACACATGTGGCGCGTAGGTTTCCAGTTCCGTGCGATCATATCCCTCGTCGCAGCTGGCCGCTCTTCAGAGCGCGTGAGCTGATGCATGGCGTGATAGCCTCTTTTAAGCAAAAGGAAGCC
>JAYVXE010000108.1:0-7317 GCA_043785395.1 Burkholderiaceae bacterium
GGCAAAGCCATCTTGGCCCAGTTCGCCATCGAGCCGCGCCATGTTCGCCTGCCCTTCACCGACACCGTTGACAAAGCGCACCAAGTGGTACGCCAAATCAACCACACCGCCGAGCTGGAGGGCAAGCGCCCGATCGTCTTCACCACCTTGGTCAACACCGATGTCTTGAAGGTGATCAGCGACCAGTGCCAAGGCCTGCTGCTCGACATGTTTGCCACCTTTGTCAACCCGCTGGAGGCCGAACTCGGCATCACCTCCAACCACCGGATCGGCCGCTTCAGCGACGTCAGCAAAAGCCAGGCCTACAGCGACCGCATTGAAGCCATCAACTTCAGCCTAGAGCACGACGACGGCCAGACCCACCGCGACTTGGCGCAGGCCGACGTGATTTTGATTGGCGTCAGCCGCAGCGGCAAAACGCCAACCTCGCTCTACCTGGCGATGCAGTACGGCCTCAAGGCGGCCAACTACCCGCTGATTCCCGAAGACTTCGAGCGCCGCCAGCTGCCGCCGGCCCTGGTGGAGCACCGCAAGAAGGTCTTTGGCCTGTCGATTCAGCCCGAGCGCCTGAGTGAGATCCGCAACGAGCGCCGCCCCGGCTCGCGCTACGCCGATCTGCAAAACTGCCGCATGGAAGTCGCTGAGGCCGAGGCCATGATGCGCCGCTCGGGCATCCGTTGGCTTAGCAGCACGACCAAATCGATTGAAGAAATTGCCACCACCATCCTGCAAGAAATCCAGCCTGAGCGGTTTAGCTACTGAGGCTGCGCGCAGCGTTGCAGCGTCGCCAGCGGCGCAAAACCATGGTTCAGCGGGCCGCACCCGGCGCCCAAGCGCAGCTCGGCGCCCGCTTGGATGGCCGCGCGCACGTAGTTGCGCGCCTGCGCCACGGCGTCGGGCAGGGCCAGGCCCTGCGCCAGATAAGCTGCCATGGCCGAGGACAGCGTGCAACCGGTGCCGTGCAGGTTGCGGCTGTTGATACGGGCCGCGCTGTAGCGCTGCTGCGGCACGGCGGCCTGGGCCAGCACGTCGACCACATCTTGGCCCGCCAGCCCTGGCAAATGCCCGCCTTTGAGCAATACAGCGCGTGCGCCCAACGCCAGCAAGGCATCGGCGGCAGCGGCCAAGGCCTCGGCGTTGGGAATGGCGCGGCCAATCAGCAAGGCGGCTTCGTCCAAATTCGGCGTCACCACGCTGGCCCGAGGGAACAGCTCGCGCACCAGCACTTGCACGGTCTCGGCCGCAATCAGCCGGTCGCCGCTGGTGGCCACCATCACCGGGTCGAGCACCACCTGCGACCAGCCGTAATGGTCGATCGCCCAGGCCACAACCTCGACAACTTCGGGCGTGTGCAGCATGCCGATCTTGACCGCATCGACGCCGATGTCGTCCATCACGGCCTCGATTTGCGCCTTCAAAAAAGCCGCCGGTACGCTGTGGATGGCGCGCACGCCGCAGGTGTTTTGCGCGGTCAGCGCGGTCAGCGCACTCATGCCGTATGCGCCCAAGGCGGCGAAGGTTTTGAGGTCGCCCTGGATGCCGGCGCCGCCGCCGCTGTCCGAGCCAGCGATCGTGAGCAGGCGCAGGTAGCGCTGAGGGGCCGGGTTGGCGGCAGCAGATAAAGATGTCATGGCAGTGAAGAAGAAAAGCGCAGTCGCGCAGCGCTTGGATTGTGCCGAAGGTGCGGCCACCAGGCGCAAAATTAAAAATACGGCTTATTTATTTTTTTAGGAGCTAGTAAGGCTATATAAATATGGAACTCAGATACAAACATCATTGAATTTGATTTAAATCAAGCGATAGCAGCTATCAAATTAAATAAAGAAGGCTGAAAATGCATTCTTCGCCGCACCCCGGCCTGGTGCCACACCGACCTTAAACTACCCCCATGCGCACTCCCTACGACTTCCCCTTTCGCCGCGCCGTCGTCCTTGGCGCCGGTCTCATGGGGCGCTTGCTGGCGCTGGCGTTGGCGCGCAACGGCGTCCAGGTACAGGTGTACGAGGCCCAGGGCGCGGACGCCACGGGTGCGGCCGCCCATGCCGCCGCCGCCATGCTGGCGCCGCTGGCCGAATCCGTGCTGGCACCGCCAGCGGTGACGCGCATGGGCCAGTACGCGCTAGAGCGCTGGCCCGAGCTGCTGGCCACGCTAGCGCTGCCGGTGTTCTTCCAGCGCGCTGGCACCTTGGTGTTATGGCACCGCCAAGACGCTGCCGAGGCCAGCCGTTTTCACCGCGTTCTGCAACAAACCAAGCCGCAAGCGCAAGCCCAAACCCAACCGCACCCCCCCGAGCTGCCCGCACTGCAAACGCTGGACGCCGCCGCCGTCCAGGCGCTAGAGCCGTCGCTGGGGTCGCGTTTTGCGCAAGCCATGTATTTGCCCGGCGAAGGCCAGCTCGACAACCGGGCTCTGCTGGCGGCCCTGCTGCACGCGCTGCACAACGAGCCCTTGGTGCAATTGCACTGGCACAGCCCACGCACGCCCGCCGACTTCGCCGCCGACGCCCAAAGCCGCACCATCGACTGTCGCGGCCTCGGCGCCCAAGGCCAATGGCCTAGGCTGCGCGGGGTGCGCGGCGAAGTGCTGCGCCTGCATGCACCCGATGTTGCTTTGTCGCGCCCAACCCGGCTGCTGCACCCACGCTACCCGCTCTACATCGCGCCCAAGCCGGGGCATATTTTTGTCGTCGGTGCCACAGAAATCGAGTCCGACGACATGTCGCCGGTCAGCGTGCGCTCGGCACTAGAACTGCTCAGCGCGGCCTACGCTGTGCACAGTGGCTTTGCCGAAGCGCGGATTTTGGAGATCATCAGCCACTGCCGCCCAAGCCTGCCCGACAACCGTCCGGCACTGCGCCAGCCCTCGCCTTTTGTGCTGCAAATCAACGGCCTGTACCGGCACGGCTTCCTGATCGCCCCGGCCATGCTGGACGCTGCGCTGGAGCTACTGGCCAAGCAAAAATCCGCGCTGGCCGAGCGCTTCGAGCTCTCAACCGATGCCCCCTGACAAGCCATGATCGACATCCGCATTAACAACCTCCCGCACCGCCTGCCCAGCGGCGCCAGCCTGGCCGACGCAATTGCCCTGATCGGCGCCGTGCCGCCCTTTGCCGCCGCCGTCAACCAAAACTTTGTGCCACGCAGCGCCTATGCCGACCACGCACTCGCCGGCGGCGACAAAATTGAAGTGATACGCCCCGTGACCGGCGGCTAAAGACCTGACCATGACCACAGCACCCGCACCCGCACCCGCCCCCACATCCACACCCGCCGACACCGACCCGCTGCTGCTGTACGGCCAGCGCTTTCACAGCCGCTTGCTGCTGGGCACCGCCCGCTACCCCTCGCCCGCCGTGCTGGAGGCGGCTGTGCAGCGCGCCCAACCGGCCATGCTGACGGCCTCGCTGCGCCGCCAGACCTGCGCCGCCAGCACAGAAGCCGGCAACAGCTTTTGGCAACTGCTGCGCCAGCTCGGTGTGCCGGTGCTGCCCAATACCGCCGGTTGCCACAGCGTGCAAGAGGCCTTCACCACCGCACAAATGGCGCGTGAAGTGTTCGCCACACCCTGGCTCAAGCTGGAGCTGATCGGCGACGACTACAGCCTCCAGCCCGACACCTTGAACCTGGTCGAGGCCGCACGGCTGCTGATCAACGACGGCTTTTGGGTCCTCCCCTACTGCACCGAAGACTTGGTGCTGTGCCAGCGCCTGGTCGACGTCGGCTGCCAAGTCGTCATGCCCTGGGCGGCACCGATTGGCACCGGCAAAGGCCCGCTCAACCCTTACGCACTGCAAATGCTGCGCGAACGGCTGGCGACTCCCATGCTGGTCGACGCCGGTCTGGGCCGGCCCTCGCACGCCTGCCAAGTCATGGAGTGGGGCTTTGACGGCGTGCTGCTCAACAGCGCCGTCGCCCTGGCGCAAGACCCGGTGCAAATGGCCGGCGCCTTTGCCGACGCAACCCAAGCCGGGCGCGCCGCCTACCTCGCCGGCACGATGGCCGCACAGCACAGCGCCCAGCCCAGCACACCGGTGCTGGGCACGCCGTTTTGGCACCACGACAGCTAAGCAGAGGTGCAGCCCATGCCCACGCAGCCCCGCATCGAGCATTCCGAGCGCCAGCACAGCATGGCCCAGGCCATCTTCGAGGCCCATCGACAACGCTTCGCGCCCACATCTGCTGGCCACCAGCCAAGCGAGCACCAGCCGGAAGATCCAACCCAATCCGCCCAAGCCGCCCAGACCAGCCCCACCGCCGAAGAGCCGCAGCTGATCGACCAAGCCGTGGCCAGCGCCTGCCAGCAACTCGGCTTCAGCGCCAGCGACGTCGAATGCCTGACCGCTGCCTGGCGCGCCCAAAGCCAGCGCCTGGGCCGCTTCGAGCCCACACAATGGCCAAGCCAGCCAAGCGACTTTGGTCTCGCCGCCCACCCGCGCAGCCCGGCCTTTGCCGCCTGCCCGCGCCAGCTCGGCCTGTACGCCGTCCTGCCCGACGCCGACTGGGTCGCCCGCATGGCACGCGCCGGCGTGCCCACCGTGCAGCTGCGCTTCAAACCCAGCCACAGCCCTGAGGCCAGCCACGGTGCAATCCAGGCCCAAGTTCAAGCCCAAGTTCAGGCCGCCGTCGCCGCCGTCCAAGGCACCAAGGCCTTGCTGTTCATCAACGACCACTGGCAAGCCGCCATCGAGGCCGGTGCCTACGGCGTCCACCTGGGGCAAGAAGACCTGCAAGCACTGTCAGCGGATGATTTCCAGCGCATTCGCCAAGCCGGGCTGCGCCTGGGCCTGAGCACCCACAGCTACGCGGAAATTCAGCGCGCCGACGCCCTCAACCCAAGCTACATCGCCCTTGGCGCCGTCTTCCCCACCACCCTCAAGCGCATGGCCACGGAGCCGCTAGGCCTGGCACGGCTGCACGCCTATGCCGGACTGCTGCGCGCCAACACGCCGCTGGTTGCGATTGGCGGCATAGCGCCCAGCCACATCGCCGCCGTGCTGGCCAGCGGTGCTGGCTCGGTGGCCGTGGTGCGGGCGCTCACCGGCGCACCCGACCCGGTCGCGGCAGCGCAGCACTTGCGCGCACAAATCCAACAACACCTGCACTGATCCACCGATCGGTTTTGCGCCCCCGCGTGGCGCAGGAATCACGCGCAGCTTGGGGCGTGTTTTTCAAGCCCCCGTCCTGGCCCACGAGCGCAAAGCCAAGCGGAAACGCAAAAAAGCGGCCAAGGCCGCTTTTTTGCTACTGGCGCCCAGCGCCCTTGGCTTACTTTTTGGCCGACAAATCACGCATCCGGTCTGCGCGCTTGGCCGAATCTGGGTGGGTGGACAGCAGCTGGTCCAGTCCACCCTTGGAGCTGCCCAGTGCGGCCAGCTTGCGGAAGGCCGACTCCATGGCACGCACGTTGTAGCCGTGCTTTTTCATGAACATCAGGCCATAGTCGTCAGACTCGGTTTCCTGGCTTTGCGAGAACTGGCTCTTGACCAGTTGCTCACCAATGGCGCCAAGCTCCGAGCTGGCCAGCGCGCCCACCGCCCCGCTGGAAGATGCTGCCACCTTGCGGCCCGCAGACGCCAGGTAGGCGGTGCGCAGACGCGACATGGTGTGCCCATGCTTGACGTGGCCAATTTCATGGCCAATGACGCCCAGCAACTCTTGGTCGCTCATTTTGTCCATCAAGCCCTTGTAGACACGGACAGAGCCGTCGGCCGAGGCATTGGCGTTGATAGAGGGGTCGAGGTAAACCTTGAAATTCAAGGTCATGCCATCTTCGTTCACGTGTTTGGCCGTGAGTTTGGCCAAGCGCACCGCGTATTTGTTATTCGCCGGTGTGGCGTTTCCCTTGTCATCTTGCGCACGCATTTGCAGCGCCACACTCTTGAGTTCAGCGTCCGAAATGGTGACAGCCTTCAGCGCATCCAGACCCGCACCAACCCGATTGTCGGTGGCCGATGAGCCGTCTCCCCCACCAGCCTGTGCACCAAGGCTGCCCAGCACGCCAGAACTGTCGTCCTTGCCCGAGGTACTGCAAGCAGCGAGCAGCAACACAATGCTGCAAAGCGTAAGTTTTTTCATGCGAAAAGTTCCCTTTAATTGAGTCGTTATGAGCAGCAAGATACCTCCACAGCATGACTGTTTGCAACGGGAGTTCGACCGGTTCCGCAACGCCTCCCACTCATTGATATCCAGGAGGCGTTGACTTGCCGGGCGGATTCTAGGGAGGCATTGAAGGGGAATAGCGCGCCCCTTCGTTTAATTACAAAATATTACAATAACAGCTCTTATTTGCGACATTCTTGACAACTATGGAAGCACTCTGGCCGGACGGCGCCCCAAGATCGGCGCTCCAAGCCAAGCCCCTAAAATTCCCACCATGCACCTTGCCCAGCCCCGCCGCACCATCCGTGACCTTCCCGATGAACTGATCAGCCAAATTGCCGCAGGTGAAGTGGTTGAACGCCCTGCCTCGGTGGTGCGCGAACTGCTCGATAACGCGCTCGATGCGGGCGCAACCCAGGTCACGCTGCGCCTGCTGGCCGGCGGCGTGCGCCTGATTGCGGTCGAGGACAACGGTGCCGGAATTCCGCGCGAAGAACTCCCGATTGCGCTGCGCCGCCACGCGACCAGCAAGATCCGCGATCTGGCCGAGTTGGAAGCGGTGGGCACGATGGGGTTTCGCGGCGAGGCCTTGGCGGCCATCAATTCGGTCAGCGAGATGACGCTGCTGTCGCGCACAGCCGCCCAAGACGGCGCCTACTTGCTCGATGGCCACAGCGGCGAGCTCAAGCCAGCTGCGCGCAGCCCCGGCACCACGGTCGAGGTGAAAGAGCTCTTTTTCTCCACCCCGGCACGGCGCAAATTCCTCAAAACGGACGCCACCGAGCTGGCCCACTGCGTGGAGGTGGTGCGCCGCCACGCGCTGGCGCGCCCCGATGTGGGTTTTGCAATCTGGCACGAAGGCCGCTTGCTTGAGCAGTGGCGCGCCTGCCTCGGCGAGGACGCACTGGCACAGCGCCTGGGCGACGTACTGGGCGATGATTTCATGGCGCAAAGTGTGGCCGTGAACTTCAGCCGTGGCGGCGTAGAAGTGCGCGGGCGGGCCGGTATTCCCGATGCCGCCCGCACCCGCACCGACCAGCAATTTGCCTATGTCAATGGCCGCTATGTGCGCGACAAAGTGATTAGCCACGCAGTGCGCACGGCCTACGAGGATGTTTTGCACGGCCAGCGCCAGCCCATCTACGCCCTGTATGTGGAGCTTGACCCGCTACAGGTTGATGTGAATGTGCACCCCACCAAGATTGAAGTGCGTTTTCG
>JAYVXE010000109.1:0-2179 GCA_043785395.1 Burkholderiaceae bacterium
TCAAACTGCTGTCGCAGCTGCGCCACCACCCGCTCGGCCTGAGCGCCTGCCTGGCCTTGAGCGCCAGCACCTTTGCCGCCATTGCCTGGCTGCGCCTACCGCTCGGCTGGGTGCTGTTGGTGCTCGGCGGTCTGGCTTGCAGCTGGACCTGGCGCAAGCTGGCGGCCTGAAAAACAGACAGGGACAAGGACAGACACATGAGCATCTCCATCACCATGCACTGGCAGGATTGGCTGGCGTTGCTGCTGCAATACATGATGCTGTCGATGCTGTCCATCAGTGGCGCCATCACCACCGTGCCCGACATGCACCGCTACCTGGTCGCCCAGCAGGGCTGGCTGAGCGACGCGCAGTTCAGCGCTTCGGTGGCAATTGCGCAAGCCGCCCCTGGCCCCAATGTCTTGTTTGTCGCGCTGATGGGTTGGAACATCGGCCTGAACGCCGGTGGCGGCCTGGGCGCGGGCCCCAAAGCCTGGGCACTCGGCCTGCTCGGCCTGTGCACCACCATGCTGGGCATCATGCTGCCCAGCACCACACTGACCTATTTTGTAACCCGCTGGGGCCACCGCAACCGCGAATTGCGCGCAGTGCGCGCCTTCAAGCAAGGCATGGCGCCGATCGTGATTGGCCTGCTGATTGCCACCGGCTGGATACTGGCCAACGGCAACCAAAGCCCGGGCCAACCGGCTTGGCATGTATGGCTGCTAAGCGCCGTCGCCACGCTGCTGGTTTGGCGCACCCGCATCCATTTGCTCTGGTTGCTGGCCGCCGGCGCTGTGCTCGGCGCATTCGGCTGGGTTTGATAGCGCGCCAGGGGCTTGGCGCAAATTTCCACCGCCCCCAGCTAACTGTCATGCATGGGCCAAGCACCACCAAGCGATGAAACCGCGCCGCGAGACGAGCGCGCCGCTTCCAGTGCACCCGTGGCTCTGGCTCTGCCAGGCCACCAGGTGCGCCCCCTTGAGGGGGCGAGCGCCGCAGGCGCGACAGGGGTGGGCCAAGTTCACCCTTGAGGGGGGCGAGCGCCGCAGGCGCGACAGGGGTGGGCCACGTTAACGGATTCGGGTGGAACTGGCGGTTTGATGCCCAACCTGCCCAACCAAGCTGTACCCCAATTTTTCGTCCAAGCCTATCTGTCAAGCTCCGCCGGTGCCCGCGTCCAACGCGAATCGCGACTGGCTGCGGCTAGGGCGCAAAAGTGGTGCACTGGCGGGCCATTTAATGCCAAATCGGCCTCTGCTTTGGCGGCAGAGCCATCACCCGCTCACCAGTTACCAATTCTCCAAAAAACCAGTCCATCCATGCGCTAGCGGTCTGATAGACATTCAGCGCTGAAGCTGCCTGGGCTTTGCAACGCGACAGGCTCAAACCGGCAAACCGATCAAATCATGGCCTTCGCTGCCAACGATGCGGGCTTTGGTGAATTCACCAACCTTGAGCGTTTTGCTGATTTTCTCGGGCGGCAGCAAGCGCACCACGCCGTCGATCTCGGGCGCGTCGGCGTAGCTGCGGCCGACGCCGCCTTTTTTGCCCATGCTGGTGGCAGCGTCCACCAGTACCTGCATGGTGGCGCCAATGCGCTTTTGCAAACGGGCCACGGACACCTCCTCGGCCACCGCCATGAAGCGTGCGCGGCGCTCCTCGCGCAGCGCCAGCGGCAGTTGGCCGGGCAAAGCGTTGGCCACCGCGCCCTGTACGTCGCTGTAGGCAAAGCAGCCGGCACGGTCGATCTGGGCCTCGCGCACAAAATCCAGCAGGTGCGCAAACTCGGCCTCGGTCTCGCCGGGAAAGCCGGCAATAAAGGTGCTGCGGATCACAATTTCGGGGCAGTCTTGGCGCCAGCGCTGGATCCGCTCAAGGTTTTTTTCGCCGCTGGCCGGGCGCTTCATGCGGCGCAGCACATCGGGGTGGCTGTGTTGCAGCGGCACATCCAGGTAGGGCAAGACCAGGCCGCTGGCCATCAGCGGGATCACTTCATCGACGCTGGGATAGGGGTAGACGTAGTGCAGGCGAACCCAGGCGCCAAAGGGCGCGGCCAAGGCGCCCAGCGCTTGCACCAGCTCCAGCATCCGGGTTTTGAGCGGCTTGCCGTCCCAAAAACCGGTGCGGTACTTCACATCCACGCCGTAAGCCGAGGTGTCTTGGCTGATCACCAGCAGCTCTTTGACGCCACCGGCAA
>JAYVXE010000110.1:0-21579 GCA_043785395.1 Burkholderiaceae bacterium
TGAACGGGCAGCCCGCAGGCAGCCGCGCCATGTTGGGCGGCGCGCCTGGGATCGCCACCAGCGTCTGGCTGCCCTCCTCCAGCCGGGGCACGGCACCCAACAGGCCCACCGTGTAGGGATGCGTCGGGCGGTAAAAAATTGCCTCGGCACTGCCCTGCTCCATGATGCGCCCGCCATACAGCACCATCACGTGGTCACACAGGCCTGCCACCACACCCAAGTCGTGCGTGATCATCACAATGGCGGTGCCAAAGTCGCGCTGCAAGTCGCGCAGCAGCACAATGATCTGGGCCTGAATGGTGACATCGAGCGCGGTGGTGGGCTCGTCTGCAATCAGCACGTTGGGCTCGCACAGCAGGGCCATGGCAATCATCACGCGCTGGCGCATGCTAAAGCGCGCTGCGATATTTGAACCGATTTGAGTGCGATATTTGTCGATGATATTGGTTTCGTCTGGCACAAAGAAATTGCGCCATGAGAAAGCCAAGCTAAGGGTTTGCCTGGGTTTTTATCTTTTGCACTACGTTGCCGCCGATGTAGGCTCCGCAGGTGGCGATGGTTACGGCGCTGTAGACGGCGTCGGAGATATGGCCCAGGCCGACCAGGCCGGTTGCGCTGGCCAGGGCGCACATGGCCAGCACAAATTTGCGACCGCCGACCGCCTCCATGCTGAAAGTCATCGGCCAGCCTCCACGAACACCAGCTCAGCGCCCAGCCGCTCCAGCGCCGCCTGCACCACTGCATCGGGAGTGGCTCTGGGGCCTAGGTCGATGCCGTCTCTGGCCAGGACCTCCATGGCGTAGGCTGAGCACTGTTGGACGCTGTGGGGCTGCAGCCGGTCCAGGAAGCCGTCGATGGCGGCCTCGTCGCTGTACAGGGTGCCGACGCAGGACAGGGCGAAGGTCTCGGTGGCTGGCTCCCAAGGGGCTTTGAGGCCCAGCAGGTAAAACCCGCCACTCTGCGACAGCGGGAAGATTCTGAGCTTGGGCTTGACCGCCTCCAATATGAACACCCGGCCGGCCACCACCCAGGCCACACCCACGTGGCTATACGTCGAGCGGGTGAAGATGCGCACCAGGTTGGTCCGGATGCCGTCCCAGGTGCGCCAGGAGCCGTGGCTGAAGGCCAGCAGGTCGCCGCTGCGGATGCCGGGGCGGGCGTCGGCGTAGATCATGGGCGGTGCATCACCGAGAGGCAGGGCGCGGCCCGGAAACTGCCATCGGGCAGTTTGTAGACCTTGTAGCCGGTGATGAACTTGAACGCGCCCAGCCGGGCGCTGTAGCGCCAGATGTCATCGCGCTGCCAGAAACCCAGAGGCTCGTCCGGGATGTAATCTGTGGCCGGCTTGCCCAGGCGCAAGGACAGGCCAAACAGGCAATTGCGGATGCCCAGCCAGTACCAGCTCGTCACCCACTTGCCCCAGCGCTCGTGCATGCTGGCCACCGTGGGCTCGTACAGGCCGCCGGGCAGGCGCTCGTCGGGTGTGCTGAACCAGGACAGCCATTTGGGCAGGTCTCCGCGGATGACGGCCTGCTCGCCCACCCTTGCATGGGTGGCTTCGGTGTCCCACTTGGCAAACGGAAGGATCAGCGGCACCAGCAGCGGGCAGACCAGGTTAAGCAGGGTGACGATCAGCCCGGTGAGGGGCGCTGTGATGTAGCTTGGTTTGAATGTCATGTCAGTCCCTTGATGAAGCGCTCGGCCTCGTTGGTGGCGGTGTCCAGGATGGCGGCGCGCATGGCGGGCGTGAAAAGCGGGGCCAGCGGGTAAGCGGCGGCCACTTGCACGGCGATGGCGTTGAGCGTGGCCAGCAGTTCTGGCCGGCGCTCTTGCACCGCGATGTACTTACGCACACTCATGTCGGCAAACGCGGCATAGACGGTGTCATTGGTGCGGCCCAGCGCCAGCACGATCCCCTTCAAGCCCGCGTAGCCGAGGGAATCGAAGCGGTCGACAAACGGCCCGGCATCAAGCCACCAGCGGCGCGGGTCGGTGCCTGGCGGGGGTGCGGGGGGTAGCGGCAGTTCAAAAAGGACTTGCATTTTTTACCTCGGAAAATAACGGTAGGCCAATGTGGCGCTGTTGGCTTCGCTGAGGGAGCTGGCGTACTCAACGAGCAGAGAGTTGTTGAAGATCAGCGGTTCGGGAATCACACAGACAAAGCCGTAGGTGGCGTCCACCAGGGTCAGGCCACCCACGGCGGTGAGCAGATATCGGCCATCGGACAAGGCGGGGCTTGTGGCGTCGAAAATAACTGTGCCGTCCAGCGTCACCTTGAGCCGGTGCGTGCGCGCCGTGGCATCGACCGGCTGGAGCGCGAGAAAGCTGATCGCGCCCCGCCCGGACAGGCTGAGCGCCGTCTTCAGCGTCAAGGCCGTGACAGCGCCGCTGGCTGCCAGCCGCACCCCCTGCACCAGTGACAGAAGGCCGCCGGCCGGAGCCGAGTACGTGTAGGTGGTCGAAAACCCGCTCAGCCCATTGATCAACCCGGCCGGCCGAATGCCGGTGCCGCCGTAAAACTGGCTTGCATCACTCATGTCAAAATCTCCAATCGTTGGTGGCGGCGATGAAGCTCAGCACGCCGTTGAGGTTTGAGGTGCTCACATCCATGTCCTGCGCCAGGCCCATGATGTTTTTGCCGTTGCGGGCGAAAGTGAGTTTGTTGGTGCCAAAGGTGCCCGCGTAGTCCTTCCAGCGGACCGAGTCGTTGTCCAGCGGGCTGGCGGGCAGCGTGATCACCACCACGGCACCGCTGGTGTCCACCCGCAGCGAGTCGCCGGCCACGGCGGTGTAAGCGCTGTTCTTCGTCACCCACTGCGGCTCCATCGAGTTGACTTTCCAATTTGTGGCGTCGCTGGCGGGGTCAGTGGTGCCCGCGCCGGCCACCTTGCGGCGGTAGACCAGCAGGCTGCTGGGGCTGATGACCGCTGCGCCCAAGGCGTAGCTGGTGCCCGACACCCACAGCGCCGCACCCGCCGCCGCAAACGCCAGGCTGGCATTGGCCGAGGCGCTGGCCGCGCTGGCGGCGGCGTCGACCGCGTTGTTGTAGTTGACCGCGCTGACCGTGTTGGTTTCGGTGGTGTGCAGCGGCAGGGCAGCCAGGAAGGCATCCCCTTGCGCGGCGAATGTGGAGGGGCTGCTGGTGCTGGGCGGCGTGGGCAGCGCGGTGATGGGGCTGGGGGCTGAGAGCGGCATTAAATTTCTTCCAGTTCAAGGGTGACTTTTGCTTTCTTCGGGTACGCCAGGTTGATGCCAAACTGCTTGTAGATGCCCAAAATCAGCAGCGCTTCAAAGTAACCGTCGGCGCTGCGGTCATCCAGGCCGCTGTAGACGGCCGGCACGGCATTCAGGCTGGCCTGCAGGTCCAGCAGGCGCGGCACTTCGGCCTTGCCGACGTAGAGGGTCTGGTTGGTCTTGGGCACGCTGCGCCGTGGCACCAGGGTGGCGTTGCCATAGACATCGCGCGTCACGCTGCTGAAGTTCAGCGCATCGCGCAGCGCGTTGTAGTCGGCATCGCCCAGGAACTGCGAGACACCCACCAGGCAGGCCCCGCACGCCACGCTGCCGCTGGCGCGCGTGAAGGTGACCGTGATGACGCCGGCGCTGTATGGTGGCAGGTCAAACAGCACCAGGCTCGGCTGGTTGCTGAAGGGCGCAAAGAAATACTCGTAAAGGTTCGTGACCGTGCGGCTGCTCATCACCGTGCTGCGGTTGTAAACAGTGTTTCCGCCGACCACCATTGTGGCGTTCACGGTGTCGGTCACCGCGCCCATGATCGCAAGCGAATCAACTCGCTGGCCCGGCGTGATGACCACTGTCAGCGGGCTGGCCGACACCGTGGCGGTGTTGCGCAGCGTGTCAAACATCGCCCAACGCAGGGTGGCCCCCACGTCAAACCAGTTGAGCGGGTCATTCTCGGGCGGCGTGGCGGTGGTGCCCGCCACCAGGCGCGCGTATTTGCGGTGCGGGCCAACGCGAATCGCCTCCTGGCCCACGCTGTAGGCCGTAGCCGCGGACCACACAGTCTCGCCCGCCGCAGGCTCGGCCACGCTGCTGCTGGTCAGCATGGCGTCCAGCAGCAGCGTGCTGGCGCCGGTGATGGGCGGGATCACCCTCATGTGGTGGTCACCATGGCATTGCCGTCGCGGGTCACCCGGCGCAGCGTCTCAAAGGTGCTCTTGCTGGCAGCGGCGGTGATGGCCGCATCGGCGCGCAACGCGGCCACCTCCTGGGTCAGCTGCTCCACCAGCGACTCCAGCCGCCCGGTGTCCGCGCCACCCCCGCCACCGCCGGCGCTGCGCAGCGCGCTGGCGATCTGCGGCGCGTTGAAGATACGGCTCGGGCCAGTAACCTCCAGCTCCGGCCCGTTTTCGCCGACGATGCGGGCGCCGCCGGCGTGCAAGCCGCCGCTGGCAAAGGCCGGCACACCGGCCTTGGCGAAGACGTTTTTAACGTCGCTGTACAGGTAGCCGCTGGCCGTGGCCAGCTCAAACATGCTGACGCCGTACTGCTTGGCCGTGGCGGCCAGGCGCTGCACCGCCTCGGGCGTGGCCACGCCGATCTCGGTGATGGCGGCGTTGATGGAATCGTAGCGGGCCACGGCCGCAGCGTCGGTGACCTGCACGTAGCTGATGCCGGTGGGCAGCTGGTATTTCTCGGTGTACTTTGAACTGCCCTGCGGCGCCGCCTGGCTGGCGGTGGCGGCCCCGGCCCCCACCACGGTGGCCACAGGCCGGCCCGCACTGCCGGCGGCAGCCGCCTGGCCGGCGCTCACGCCGCCCAAAACGCCCGCTGTGCCGGCCAGGCTGCTGGCGGTCTGGGCCTGCATGCGGCGCAGTTCCAGCAGCGTGCCGGCGTTGGCCTGGGCCAGCGTGTCCAGGTTGCGGCTCAGGCCGGGCAACAGTTTGGCGGCGTCCTGGTCGCCAGCGCGGGCCTGGGCGGTGGTGATGGCAAATTCAGCCTGTGCCGCCGCATAGCCCTGGTGGCCCGTGCCCACGATCTCGCCGCGCAGGCGCTTGACCTCGTCCAGGATGGTGTCGGTGATGGTTTTCCAAGTGCTGGTGATGCTGTCGGCCGCGCGCTTCGCCTCGTCGGCCGCCTTGGCCTGGGCGGCAGCGGCTTGTTCGGCCGCCGCCTTCAAATCTTCCTGGGCATACACCTGCTTGATCAGCGCCTTGATGGTGTCATTGCTGGCGTCCGCCAGGTCATTGCGCAGGCTGATCTCGCGGCTGGTGGTCTTGCCCAGCAACACGTCCAGCTTGTCCTGCCAGCCCGCTTGCTCCTTGAGCTGCTGCGCCAGGCCTTTGATGCCCTCCCGCGCCTGGTCCAGCGGCGGCAACAGCTGGTCCAGCGCGCCGGCCACGCCCAGCAGCGCGGCGTACTCCTTTTGCCCCGCGGCGGTGCTCAGGTCCCGGCCCTCGACCAGTGTGCGGAACATGGCGCGCCCGGATTCATCCAGCTTGACCATCGGCAGGTTGAGGCCGGCCAACACCTTACTGACGTTGGCCGTGATCTGCGCCGTCTTCTCGGTCTGCGGCAGGAATTTGTCGTAATAGGTGGTCAGGTTGGCCGTCAGTTGGGCCAGGCTGCCGGAGGCATCGGCCAGGCCCTTGGCGGCGGCAAAACCCAGGTCCTTGAGCTCGGCAAACGGCAGCAACTGCAGTTGGTCATGCAGGGCCTTGAACGCCTGCGCACTGGCCAGCGTGTCGGTGATCTGCTGCTGCGTGGCCGTGCTGGCGGTCAGGCCGTCAAACACGCCGGCCAGGTATTTCGGCAGCTCGCTGTTTTTAAGGCTGCCAAACACCGCCCGGCTGACCGCCAGGCTGATCGCCGCGTCCGACACCGGCGTTTCGCCGATGGCGTAACCGCCCTTGCCAACCACGCCGCCCGAGAGCGCGAAGTTCGGGTGCTCGCCGTCTTTGCCGGTGTTGCCGTCGTAGAAGAACTCGGTCGGCGCGGCCTTGATGCCCAGCGACCTGGCCGTGCTCCCGTAGGCGTTGGACAGGTTGGTGACTGCCGCCAGCGAGCCTGCCGAGCCCTCGTACTGGTGCGGCCCGTTGTCTGTTATTTTGCCCAGCTCATCGACCGCAATGCCGCTTTGGCCGGTGGTGGCCGTGGGCTTGCCGCCGCCGCTGGCGCTGAAAATGGCCAGCGCCGCCAGGGCAATCCAGCCGTAGACTGGAATGGCGGCCAAGGCTCCGGTCAGGCCGGCCCCGGCCGCCGCGCCCGCTGCCGTGCCCACGCCGGCCGCCGTGGTGGCCGCCACGCCATAGCCCTCGGCCACCAGCGCCGCCGTTTCCGCAGCCGTCGCCACACCGGCTCCAGCCTCCACTGCAGCGCCTGCGCCGGCCAGCGCACTGGCCCCGCTGGCCGCGCTGGCGGTGGCCTGCAAACCGGCTGCGCCAAACGCGCCGGTCTGCTCAGCCAGCAGGGCCGCTTGCGAGCCGACGCCAATGTTGGTCGTGCCCAGCGCCGCGCCATAGGCCGCGTTGCTGGAAAACAAGCCGCCAAACGACCCGGCGCTGTTGAACAGGTCTGAGCCGCTGCCCAGAAAGCTCAGCCCATTGCCCAGCAGCCCGCCGCCACCCGCGCCCGCACTGGCTGCGCCGGGGTTCAGCAGGCTTGCGCCAAACTGCGCAAACGGCTGCACGGCAAAACTGATGACCTGGCGCGCCAGCCACTGTTTGATGTCGCCAAAGGCTTTTTTGATGCCCGACGCAAAACCGTTCGACGCGGCGTCGTACAGGCCGTCTTCAATCTTCTTGACGCTGGCCTGGTAGGCATCCTCGGCCTTCTTGGCAGCGTCGGCTATCAGGGTGGCATCCTGGCCCGTTGCCGTCAGGCCGCGCTTGCGCTGCAGCTCGTCCAGCTTGTCAATCTGCAATTTCATGGCGGCGGTCATCTCGCCGCGCGCCACGGCGTCGGCACTCTCGGCCACGATGCTCTGCTGAATGGCAATCGCCTCGTCCTGGCGCTTCAGCACCAGGGCGTTGAGGGCTTGCTGCGTCAGGCCGATCTCTTGGTTGTGCAGGGCCTGCTCGTGGTTGGCCTTGCGCAGCGCATCGACGTCTTGCGCCAGCGCATCGGCGGCTTTTTCATCGGCGGCGATCTGGGCGAGGCGCTGGGCCTTGACCCGCTCCAGGACAATGCTCAGCTCAATGTCGGCGGTGATCTCCAGCGTCTTCGCTTCGGTGTATTTATGCGTGCCGTTGGTGATCTCGGCCAAGATGTTCAGCGCCACCTTCTGCGCCGCGCTCAGCGCCTGGCCGGTGTCAATCTCATTCTGGGTTTCAGCGTTGCCACGCTTGAGCGTCTCAATGTATTTGTTGGCAGCCGTCGTGTTGTCCGTCAGCGCGCGCTTTTCAGCGCCCACGATGGCCCGGTCATACAACGTGTCCCACTGCTCCAGCGTAATTTTCCCAGCGGCATAAGCCTTCGCCAGATCGCCCAGCGTCTGGATCCGGAACTTGTCGGCGGCGTTGAGCTGCTGGCCCGCGTTCAGTTCCGCATCGGCCAGCGCAATCTCGCGCTCGATGGACTGGCTCAGGCGGTCGTAGTCGGACGCCTGCCCGGCTGTGCCTGCCTTGGCGGCGTCAGGCTTGCCCTTCCAGGCGTCGCCCACCTTTTTGATGTTGTCAACCGCAGTCTTTGCCGCAATGCTGTCACCATTAATCGCCAGGGCCATTGCCTTGACGCTCTTGTGGCTCATGTCGGCAATGTTGGTGCCAATTTCCCGCAGCCGGTCCTTCGCCTGGGTCCAGCCCTCGACCAAATCGTTTTTCGCACCTGCAAAATCACCCGCCATCGCTTTGCCGACCGCGCTGGCAACACCGCTCAGCACGCTGCCGATGGCGTACACACTGCCGACGATGGACTCGGTCACCACATAAACGCCAGTTTTCAAAATATAAAACGACGAGGTCACCGTGGCCAGCGCCGCGCGGAACACATTCACAGCGTCCGGGAACCCCTCGCGGAAGAACTCCGCCAGGTCGGTCAGCGCCGGCATGATGTTGTCCGCAATCGCCTTCTTGAAGCCCTGGCTGGTAAGGTCCGCTTCGTTATTGAAGGCCTTCATGGCCGCCTCGTAGCGGGCCACGGCCTCTTGGGTGGCTTGGCCGATGATGAGAGTGTAGGCAATCAGGCGTTCTTTAGCCGCCTCAGTTTTTTCCGCCGTCACTCCCAACGCATCTTGAATCTGTTTTTCAGTCCCCAGACCAAGCGCCTGTGCCGCTCGGGCGCGGTCCCAGCCCTCTGCGTATTTCGCCAGCACCACCGCAGCATTGGCCAGCACTTCGTTGGTGCTCAGCAGCCGGCCCTGCTGGTCTTTGTACTTCACCCCCAGGCGGTCCAGCTCCTCGCCATTGCCCTCTTGGGCGGTGCGCACGGCATTCAGGGTTTGGGCGTAGGTGGCGGCGCTCAGGCCCTGCCCCTTCAGCGCCTCATTCAAAGCCGACGCGCCCACCGCCGTCAGCGGCAGCAGCGCCTGCAGTTCCTTGACTTCCTTATTGGCGGCGATCAGCGCGTCGATGTTGGCGCTCTTGTAGCTCTCGCCCGTCAGCAGGCCAATGGCGAATGAGATGCCCTTGAACACCGCGTACACCGTGCCCAGCACCGCTGCCGCGATGCCAGTGGCCAGCGCCACGCCCCAGATCAGCAGCACCCGCTCGTAATGCGTCTTGACCTCTTCCCAGACCGTCTTGGCCTTGTCGGCCACCACGTCAAAGCCCTCGCCTATGGCCACGCCGGCATTGCGCGCGGCCTGGCTCATGCGGCCCATGGCCGTGGCACCGGCGTCCAGCTCGTCGTTCAGCCGGCCAATCTGGTCGCTGCTGCGGCCCAGGGCGGCATCCATGTCGGCGCCGGATTGCTTGGCGGTTTTGCCCAGCCCGGCCAGCGAGGCGTCTGCGCCCTGGATGGCGAGCTGCAGGTTCTTGCCGTCGCCGGAGATGACAATTTTCAGTTCATTGGCCATGGCGTGCGCCCTCAATCCTGCCGCTGCTCACGCCAGACCTCCAGTGCCGCAAGCTCCATCGCCTGCAGCCCTTCAAACATCTCTGCGAAGGGCGTGGGCTTGAGGCGCAGCACGCGCTCCAGGAAGGGCATGACGCGCTCGTTTGGCAGCCCGGTGGGCTTGCCCGATGCGTCGTGCGTCCACTGCGTCTGCAGGCGTTGCCAGGCGTTGAAAGTCGGCAGGTTGCAGGGCCACAGAAAGCACTGTGGCCCTGCCGTTCTCCCAGCACCATCGCTGGTGCTGTCGCTCGGGGGGTTATCTTCGTCGTCGCCATCCGGCGCCAGGCACAGGCCCCAGGCGGCGAGGGATTCATCAACGGCATCGGTCTGTTCATGGTCATCTTCCGAGCCGGGTATTTCAAGCAGGCCGCGCGCCTGGCAGCGCGCGACCTGGGCTAGTTTTTTTCCTTTGCGCCGCACGCCTTGCTGTAGGCGTCAAAGGTGCGCTGCGCCACACCGGCCACGTTCAGCCACACCTCAAACGCCTCGGGGCCAAACGGCGCAGGCTGGCCGGCCTCGTCCAGCACCAGGCGCTGGCCGGCCCAGTCGGTCACCAGGCCGTCACTCAGCATAAATTCCTTGAACTTGAATTCCCCGGCCTCCAGGCGGGCGGTGATGTCGCTCTGGCTCAGGCGGTGCGCCGTCAGCGTGGCAGAAAAGGTTTTGTTGACCTTGCCGTCCAGCAGGGTGAACTTCACCAGGAACTCAACCACATCGGCAATCACAAGCTTGAACATGGGGAACTTTCAAAAATCAATCAGAAAAAAAAGGGGAAGCGGCATGAACCAACAGCGGCCGCTTCAGGGGTGTTTACAACAGGGCTACAGGCTCACGCAGCGGTATTCGTCATTGCCGCTCACCGGCAAAATGCGCAGGTCATAGCCATTCAGGCGCTGGCCGTTGAAGTCCTGCTTGGTTGGGTTGATCAACTGCACGGCCGGCATGAAGTGCAGCGTCTTGTTGCCGGCCACGGTGCCCACAGCAAAGCCCAGGCCCTGCAGCGTGTTGGCCTTGACGCTGGCCATGAATGCCACCTCTTGCGCCGGCGTCAGGTCCAGCATGATCTTGCCGGTCATCTTGCGGTCGGTCAGCACCACGGTCTCATTGGTCAGCAGCGGGTTGAAGGCCACCTGGTTGCCAAAGTCCAGCGTCAGGCCCTTGCTGTTGATGACCGTGCCGCCCACCAGCGCGCCAGCCGCATAGGTGCAGCCCAGCGTGATGTCGGTCACATTGGCCTTGGTCACCGGCGGCGGCGTCTTCCAGGCGCTCAGCACCGCTGCGGGGTTGGGCATGGCGCTGATGCCGCCGTCGGTGCCGATGAAATCAAATTTGTAGGCTGGGGCCTCGCCGCTGTTGGCCATCATCTGGACGTTGGCAAACGCGCCGAACAGCTTGTGCAGCACGCCATCGTCATACCAGTAAATCGTCACCGTCTTCAGCAGGTCGGTCACCACCTGGTATTCCACCCGGTTCGGCACGGTCAGGCCCAGCGTCTCGCCCAGCGCGGCAGCCTGCAGCACCTGGCCCCAGGCCGGCGCCGTGGCGGCCGTGCCGCTGCCGGCCAAAAACACCTTGAAGCTGCACTTGATGCTGGCGGTGCCGACCAGGCTCTCGCTGCTGCCAAAGTAGGGCCGCACGTAGTTGAGGTCGATGTTGGTCGCCACCAGCGGCTCAATGCTGAGTTCGCTCACGTACATCGCATTGGCCGCGCCGGTGGGCACAGCGTCAACGCCGGGGGTGGTTTCAACCTTGACCAGGATGACGGTTTTTCGGATCAGACGGGGCATGTTTTACTCCAGGGAAAAATGGGTTACGCGGCAGGAAGATCAGCGGCAGCGGCCGGGGCATTCACATCCACCCAGCCCGGCAGGTTGATGTCCCAGCGCCAGGAGCCGCCGCCAGGCAGCGGCGTGTTCTCGTGTGTGGGCGTGGGCGTGGCATCGCTGCCAGGCTTGTCGGTTTCTTTGCTCTTGCTCATAACGGGCTCCAGTAATGCGTCACCAGCTCAAATTCATCCAGCCACCACAGACGGCCATCGCCGTCCATGCGCATCAGCCGGCCGGCGGCAAAGTGCACCGGCTCGGCGGTGGCCGGGTCGGGGATCCAGCCCACCAGGGCGTTGCGCAGCTGGTTGCGCAGGCTCACCAGGTCCACCAGCGTGGCGGCCCCGGTCGCGTCGCGCTTGTTGCTCACACACAGCACCACGCCAAACAGGCTGGTGATGCGCTGGCTGGTCTGCTGCAGCAAGTCCAGCGCGGTGGCGCTCTCGGCCAAGGGCATCACAAAGGCCGCTGGCACCGCCACCACGCCGCCCATGGCGGCGTCCAGGTCCACGGCACTGCCGATGCTTTTAAAGCCCGTCAGCAGGCTTTTAAGCCGGTCGATGACGGGCGTCAGGTTCATGGGCTTGCCGTGCTGCTCAGTAGCTGGCCAGCAGGCCGGGCGTGAACACCTGGGCTGCGGTTTTGGCGGCCACGGCATTGCCGCTGCCGCTGGACACCACCAGCGCTGTGGATCCCGCCACCTTGACCTCGCCGCTGGCCATGCGTTTCAGCAGGCTCACGGCGTCTTCGTAGCGCTGGCGCACCGTGTCGGGCACGCCATCGTCATAAAGTCGGTAGCGCGCAATGTCGCCAGCCATGCGCACCAGCACCACCGGCGTGCTGGCCAGCGGAAGCGTGTAGCGCACCGCCAGGTAGGCGTCAATCTCGGCGTCGGCATCGGCCAGCGCGCGCGCCAGCACCACCGTGTCTATCGTCAGCCCGTCGACCCGATTGGTGCGCTGGGCCAGCTCGGTCTCGCCAAAGCGGTCAATCAGGTCGGTCTGGGTGGCGTAGGTCATGGGGGTGCTTGGGCGTCAGGTCAGGGTCAGTCGGCCAACTTGGCCGCGCCCAGGTCGATCAGCGCTTGCGCCTGGTCGGCGGGCATCTCGGGCAGGGTCTCGCCCTCGGCATAGCCATCGCCGTCGTGGCTGATCGGCGTCAGCGCCACCAGCACCAGGCCAGGCACGGGCTCAGCCGGGGGGGTTGCAGATTTTTTAGCCATCGTCAGACCACCACGTTTGAGAGCAGATAGCCCGCGCTGGCCCCGGCAATGACAGGCATCACCTCATCCGCAAACGGATAAATCCAGCTGTTGCTGTTCTCGTCCTGGTACGGCTGGCGCACCATCGGGTAGCCGATCAGGCGGTAGGTGTAGCCAAAGGTCGGCAGGCCGCTCTGCGCCAGGCTGCCCACAGCGGTGTAGGCCACCACCGCAAACTTGCCCCACACATCCGTGATCACGCCGTTGGCGTCGGTGTAGATCATGTCGCCGACAACGACTTTTTTCACGCCAAACAGGCTGGCCAGCAAGTCAGCCGTAGCCACGTCGCGCCCGGTGTATTTGATGCGGTCGACAATTTTGGGATGCATCTTCAGCATCGCCATCACCGCCGCGCCGATTACCACGGTGTCGGGCCGCTTGCCCACCTGCTTGCGCACGGCTTCCTTGGCGGTCTCAATGTCCTTGATCGGGTCGCTGATGCCGCTGGTGAAGTCGCTCCACTGGCCGGTGCCGCTGAGGGTGTTTTTGTTGCTGGCGGCGAAGTTGGCCGCCGTGGTGGCCAGGGTGGCCTGCAAAAATTCCAGCCGCATCGCGATGATGTTCTGCACCTTGGCCAGCTCCATCTGCGCCAGGTTGATGCCTGGCACGGCAGCGGCATCTTCCAGCAGCTCGTTGGCCACAATCGCCTCCAGCCCATGGCTCTCCAGCGCGTAGGGCGCACCGGCATAGCCAAAGGTCACCCGCTTGGTCGGCGAGCCCGGCGTGCGCACCGTGCTGTACAGCGCCCAGTCTTCCTTGCCAAAGGTGATGATCTTGCCGCCGCGCTGGCCCACGGGCACCTGCGGGAACAGGCTCATGCCGATCGCTTCGTTGTTTTGGTAGCCCTGGGCCACCGTGGTCAGAATCGGGTCGATGACCCGCGCTTGCGAGACTGAGAGTTGCGTCATGGGGGTTGTCCTTGATTAAAAAAGGGAGAGCGGCTGGGTCAGGCCACGTTGGGAATCAGCCAGCACTCGATGAACTGGCCGGCCGACGTGGCCGCCTCCAGCGCCAGCGCCACCTTGGCCCCCGAGGTGGCCCACACAATGGCGCGCCCCGAAGCGTCGGACTTGACCGTGCTCATGGCCGCTACCGCACCGCCGGCCTCGACGATGGCGGTGCCGACCATGTCGGTCGTCACGCGCTCGCCAATGGCCCCGGCGTAGCGGGCCACGCCCAGCGTGTTGGCATCAGCGCCAGCCTGCGCACCCAAGGGCGTGGCGAAGCGGTTGGCCGCTATGGCTGTGGTCAGCAGCAGCGGGTGCGACAAAAGCGAAAGGGATTGTTGGCTCATGGGGTGCTCCTAAAAATAATCAATCGGGGCTCAGGCCTGGCCGGCCTGCACGGCAGTGACGGCAGACACCAGGTCCACCTTGTGCAAGGCGGCATAGGCCTTGGCCCGGCCCAGCTCGGCCAGCTTGGCCTTGTCCACGGTGTAGCCGGTGGGCGCGGCAAAGCTCACGCTGCCCGCGCCTTGTTCGCCCGCCGCGCGCTTGCCGGTGGCGGTCTCGCCAAAGCTCACCACCGGCGGCAGCGCTGTCAGCATTTCCTTGAACTTGTCGGCCAGCGGCCGGGCGTCTTCGCCCTCGCCAAAGTTGACCGGTGTGTCCTGCGCGCTGAGTTGGTCCAGCATGGCCACGGCGGTCGGCACGTGGGCCGGGGCCAGGCCGGGCACGGCTTCGCAGAAGGCGGTGTGCGCGGCATGCACTTGCGCCGTTTTTTGCGCGGCCAGCTCGGCCTTCAGGCGCGTGTTCTCGGCGGTGATGTCCGCCAGGATTTGCTCGTGGTCCATGGGTCTCTTCTCCGGGGTGGTTGAAACGGGGGGGCGCTCGGCGTAGGCTGGGCTGAGCGGGTTGATTGGGTTGAGCGCGTCAGCTTCGCCTTTGGCCTGTGCCACAGCGGCAGCGCGCAAATCATCCTGCGCACCGAGCTCCAGCGCGCGCACCTCAAAGTTGGGCAGCGCGCGGTCGGCCTCGTCGGTGCCAAACTTGGCGAGCATCCACTCGCGCAGATTGCGCCACAGCCCGGCATTGGTCATATCGTCGTATTCCCCAAACGCCACCACGCCTTCTTCAGCCTCGGCAAACTGCGCCTGGCGCAGCCCTTTGATGGCCGGCGGCTGCGCGCCCAGAAAGCCCACATGGCGCAGGTAGTAGCAGCCCGGCACCGGGTTCTGCGGCGCGTCGGGCGTGTAAAAGCTGGCGGATATTTTTTTGAACGCGCCGTTGGCCACCATCTCGGCAAAGTCGGCGTTGACTTGCGCGGGCACTGCATCGAGCCCGCCGTCGGCAAACGCCAGGCTCTGCACCCAGCCATAGGCCGGCAGGTCATGCTGCGGGTGGCCCACCACCAGCGGGGCCTCGTGCTTGGCCGGATCATAGGCGGCCACCGTGGCGGCCAGGTCGGCTTCGGAAAAAGAGAGGGTCTGCCCGCCCATGGCCACGTGCTTGCCGGGCCGGAAGATATGCAGCGCTGCCGGGGCAGTCGTCTTGGAGGTGGAGGAGGCCGCAGCCTTGCGTGTCATGGGCCCTACTGTCGGGCGCGCCACGCTTAAGGCATAAACAAAACGTTTGGTTTTTTTATGGGGCCGGGGGTCGCGCGTGCGCGAGGGGGCTAGCGCCTCACTGCAAGCTCAGCCAACATCTCTGCGCGCGCCAGTCGCGCCTCCAGCGGCCAGCCATGGCAGCGCAAAGCCTTGTCCAGCGCATTGAGCTCTGAGCGCAGCCGCTGCATCTCGCTGATTTGCGCATCCGCCAGCGTCACATCCGCCTCAAGCCGCCGGATGGCATCACCCGCATCTGACAGCAGGCGCACCAGGTCATTGGCCGCATAGTCTTGGGAAAATTCGCCCGAAGTTGCCCGTTCAATTCGATCCAGAATGTCCGTCATTTCAGTCCTTTGTGGGTTGCCCGCGCCGCCACCGCCTGCGCCACGCCGTGCAGCCGTGCGTTGAACCAGCGGCGCAGGATGTACTGGCGGGCGATGCTGATGCCGGTGTAGATCAGCGTGATGGCGACATTTTGCGACAGGCTGGGGTAAAAGCCAAAGCGCGGGAACACCAGCGCGTTGGCCACCATGCTGACGCCCAAGCCAATGATGACGTTGCACAGGGCCTCTATGAGGCTGGCCAGGCGGGATTGGGGCATGGTGATTTTGCGGTAAAACTTGCTATTTTTAGGAGAGCTGCACGGCAACGTGGGCTATTTGGCAGCGGTGGATTTGACGGGGCAAAACGCCTTGTTAAACGGACAGACCTTTTGCGGTCTACATTGCGTTATACAACTCAAGTTGCTGCGCCACTTGTTTTACTGTCATGCGCCCACCTCGTAAGCCTGAAAGCCGAATGCATTTGCAAAGGCGTTGTCCTTAGCTGCGTCGTTCGCCGCGCCTTCGCTGGCCCACAGCATCGGGTCGCCCTTGTCGTCTACCAGCGGCATTACATGCTCCCCGCTTTGGCTGTACATCATCACAAACCACTTTCCTACTGCGCTCATTTGTATGCCTTCGTTTGTTCGTCGTTCGTATAACAGGTCGCTCAATCTGATTCGCTTCGCTCACAGCTTATCTCCAGCGTTAAACCGCATCAAAAAGAGTTGGCACGCTCAAACTGCACTGACTCCAAACATTTCTCTTCAAAAAATGCAATGGACGGTTCGCTGCACCAGTCGAGGATTTCAAACTGCCCAGCCATCACGGAGCAAACATCTGCGCTCTCTGGCGTGGCCGGGGCCACGTCCGTTGCTGCTTCGTAAGGCTGGTAGTCAAATTCGATCACCAGATCACCGCTGTCGGTGGCGTATGTTGTTGTGCGTGTCATATTTTTTTCTCCAGTAAAAATTCGGTTTAACAGGTTGCTCCATCGGATCGCCTACGGCTCCCGCTGAGCAACGGGTTAAACCAATACGCCGATTACCTGCTTTCCTGCGAGCGGGTTCGGCTGTTCTGCGTATCGCTCGAACATGGCCGTTCGTGCGTCGTTGCTTGGCGTCGGAAGTTCAAATTCTCCGGCGTGTGTAGTGTCGTATTCGCCATCCCAGAAGCGCGGTTCTGTGATGTTCTCACGCAGCCATGGCTCGCAGGCGCGCATTGCCCTTGGCAACATGTGAGTCATCAAGCCAGCTTCTCCGGTGATGATTCCGAGGTCTTCGTAGACGTGGCCAATTTCCGTGTGGAGCCGGCCAGTTGTGAGGTTTCTAAGTCGTTGGATGTCCATGTCTTTCCTTGGTAGAAATTCGGTTTAACAGTTCGCCGCCGCGTAGCTCAAGCGTTAAAACATTCTTTTGGCGAGTGGCACTCTGTTGAATGCCACTCAGCAAAGGTTATGGTTTCTTGGCGGGAGTGCAGCAACCCGAATCACTGCAACCCCACGGGCATATGCCCCAGTCAATCTGTCGCACCGTAAGGCGCTTCCTGTCGGCATGGATGCTTTGCGCTTCTTGCGATTCGGGTCGCGCGAAACTGAGCATCAGGCCGACGAGTACGTGTAAAAACATTGTTCCTTCCTACCCGTTTTAACCGGGCAATCCATCGCACCCTACGGGGCGCTGATTTCTGCGATCACACCAGCTCCAGCTTCCCCTGCCGCTCGGCCCGCTCCTGGGCCAGCAGGGCGGCGCAGATCTGGCGCAGGCGCTCCACCGTCAGGCCGTGCTCTTGCGCCAGGGCGCGCAGGGTCTTGCCGGCCTTGTAGGCCTCGTACATCTGCAGGTCGCGCCGGCTGGCGCGGTAGCTGATGCCTTTGGGGATGTACCAGGCAATGCCGCCCACGTCGGCGCTCAGGCGCTCGGCCTGGCGCAGCGCCAGCAGGGCCAGCGCGCCCAAGCGCTCGGGCGCGGTGGGCACGCCGGGCGCGCGCGGGTCATCCTCCACCAGCTGGGTGTACAGCGTCTCGGCAAAGGTGCGCAGCGTGTCGGGGTAGGCGTCGGCCAGCAGCGCGTGCAGCGGGGCCAGCGCGGCCATGCCGGGGCTGGTTTGCACATCAACCATGGGTCTGTTGCTCCAGGCGCGCCTGCCAGTTCTTCAGCGCCTCGATGACCGCGTTGACCTGGTAGCCATTCAGGAAGCGCCAGTGCTCCACGCGGGTCTGGCGTTTGACGTACTGCATCAAGGCCGCGTCGGTGTTGGTGTGCACCACACCGGCGGCGGCCAGGGCGTGCCACAGCGCGCGGGCCTTGAGCCAGCGGGCGTCTTGCGGGTCGTCCACGCTGCGGGCGGCCGGGCTGCGCTTGGCGCTGGCATGGGGCACCGTCGGCCGCAGCCCCTGCAAGCCTGCCAGGTGCGCCAGGTAGCGGGCGCGCTGCTGCGCCGTCATGTCCTTGCTGCTGGCGCGGCCGGTGATGGCCAGCTTGAGGCTGATGGCATCGTCCACGCTCAGGCCCAGCGCCTTGTGCGCGATGTGGATGGCGGCCAGGTGGTTGGCGCGCGGGGCGGCAAGCTTGGCCATGGCGGTTAGCCCCCCACCCGCTGGCGCGCGGCATGGCTTGGTTGTGTTTGCAGCACATGCCGCTCGCACACCGCCATGGCGGTGGTCATAAAGCTGCCGACTGCGCAGCGGTAGTTGCTGGTGGACGCATCCACCCGCGCATGCGCGGTGGCGTGGGTGCAGTTGCGGCAGGCCGGGCGGTCCAGGGCGGGCATGAAGTTCTGCGCGCGCTTGGCCGCCAGCCAGGGCTGGTCGTGGGTGAAGCTCATGCGGCCTCCGCTGTGGCCTCGAACGGGGTGACGATGAAGTCTTCGACCCCGCTGACGATGGTGATGCCGGCAATGCCGCGCAGCGCCTCGGGCTCCTGCAGCATGGCCTCCTTGTTGCACTCGTTCTTCACCCGCACAAAGCGGCCCAGGCCCATGCGCAGCAGGGTCTCGGTCACCGCGTCGGCGTTGCTGATGCGGATGCTCGGCGGGCGTTGGCGCCAGCTCACGTCGCCGGTGACCAGGTTGGCGGTTTTGCCGAGCTTGTCGCCCACGCCGCACAGCTCGGCCCGGTTGGCCTCGCACCAGGCTTGCACGCCGGCCTGCAGGCGGTCCAGCCGCTCGGTCATCGCCGCCAGCGCGGGCTGGTGCTTGGCGGCAGTGGCGGCGATGGCGTCGTTCATCTGCGCGCGCTCGCGCTCAAACTCGCGCTGCACGTCGCCAATGGTGCGGATGCTGCTGGCGCAGTCGTCGCGGCTTTGCGGCACGGCGGCCAGGGTTTTGGATTTGATTCGGGTTGCCATGGGAGTCCTTTGGTTTTGGTGGGGCGGGCGGGGGGGAAAGGGTTTCAGCAGCGGTCGCCGACGCTGGGCAGGCGGGCAAAGTCCATCGCGCCGGGGCGCAGCGCCAGCGCGGGCTCGGGCACATACGAGGTCTTGGCGAGCAGGGTGCTCCAGGTGCGTGGCGCGGCCAGCGGGGCTTGGGGGCTGTCCACCGGCACGGCGTGAAAGCGCCGCTCCTCCTGGGTGCCGATGCTGCGGATGCGCCGGCTAAGGCACAGCTTGCTGATCAGCGAGTGGAGCTGGTTGCGCGCTTTTTGCGACTCGTTGTCGGCAAAGATTTCGCAGAGCTCGTCCAGGCTGCAGCGCTGCACCTTGTTGATGTAGTTCAGCACCGCCTCCGTGCGGGTGGTGGCCAGGTGGTTGTGGTGCTGGCCGATCGACAGTTTGTCCGCGCCGCTCATGGGATCGGGCACCCGCTCAGGAAGCCGGCGCAAAACCCGGCCAGGCCGACCAGCGCCGCCAGCAAGGCCACGCGCTCAAGCAACGGCCAGAACCAGCCATCGTCCACCAGCGGCGCGTCGATGATGCCGGGGGCGAAGGGGAAGGCCCCGGCCTGCGGCGCGGGCGGCACAAACAAGCGCTGGCGGCGCGCCAGGTGGACCAGCGCGCAGTCTGGCTTGTCCTGGCAGATGCCCAGGCGTTCGCAGCCGCAGGTGCCGATGTGGGTGGCGCTGGGCGGGTTGGAGATGGGGGTGGTGACGTTCATGGGAGCTTTCTGGCGCTGATGCGCCGTGCGGTTGGGAACAGGTCCAGGGCGCTGCACACGGCGTCGCAGCCGTGGGCAAACAGGCCGGCATGGCTGCAGCGCGTGCCGCAGGCCAGGGTGATGGCGATGTGGTAGGCGGTCACAGCTTGGTCTCCATGTCATGCTGCACTTCGGGCAGCAGCAAGGCGCGGGCGTTCACCGGGCGGGCGTGGAACTCGGCCCACAGCTGGTGCACCACGGCCAGCCAGCAGACTTGGGTGCCCTCGTCCAGCTCGTACCAGCCCGGCACGTGGCCGGCCAGGCCCTCGGTGTCCATCTCTTGCGCCTGCTTGCAATACGCCTGGTAGGCGGTGTAGGCCAGCGAGCCCCAGTTTTTAAACGGTGTGGCAGCCATGGCTCAGCACCCCGCAATCACGTCGGCATCCACCTTGTCATAGCCCGTCCGACCGCAGGCGTTCATGGCGCGGGTCATGAGGTTGTTGACGGCCAGCGGGTAGCACTGGCTCACCGTGTCTTTCGGCCCGCCCCCGCGCGGCGTCCACTGCAGCCGCACGCGGATGGCGTCAAACGCGCTGGGCTCCATCACCGCCTTCAGGTCAGCGCCCACGCGGCTGAACTTGTGCGCCAGGTAGGCGGGCAGCTCGGCGTCCAGCGGGTCCAGCGTCACGCGCTCGCAGCGCTGCACAATCTCGCGGATGGTGCGCTCATTGGGCACCAGCACCTGGTCCAGCTCGGGCTGGCCGATCAGGCACACCCCCAGCAGGCGGCGCATGCGGTCCTTCAGCTCCATGAAGCCCTTCAGGTGGCGCAGCGTGGCCTGCGGCAGGCGGTGCGCCTCCTCGATCAGCACCAGGTGGTTGTAGCCGCTGGCCACGCTGCTCATCAGCAGCTGCTTGACCTGCTCAAACTTCGCGTCCGGGTTGCTCTTGAGCGTGAGGCCGGGGCTCAGCGTGCGGGCAATGGCGTCGGCAATCTGCGCGCACTTCATGGTCTTGCCCTTGGCGTCGTTCACCTCCATGCCCACCACAAACGGCTTGATGATGATGATCGGCTTGTTGTCTTCGCGGATGCGCTCCTCCAGCTCCTCGCGCAGCGTGGTCTTGCCGCTGCCGCTCTCGCCCACCACGGCCATGAAACCGTGGTTCTGCGCGCAGTCCAGCAGCGCGTGGCGCACATAGTTCATCGGCCCGCTGGTGAACACGTCGGCGCGCGTGTTCACGTCGTCCAGGAACGGGCTGCGGAACAGCTTGAAGTGTTTTTTGGCCTGCTCGGTCAGGGCCTGGTGTTGCAGTAACATGGGGTCTTCCTTTGGGTGGGTTGTGGGAACGGCTTGCACGGGGACGGCCTCAGGGGTTGTCGAGACCTCTGGGGCCAACTTCTTTTGGGTCACCTGGGCGGCCCGCAAAAACAAAAAGGTCTGCACGCGCATTTGCGCCGCAGCGGCATCGCGCACAGGCCACTCGCCATGGGTGCACAGGCGGCTGGCGGCAGACTTGCTCAGGCCCGCGCCACGCGCCAGTTCACGCTGCGTCAAACCCCACTTCTTCAGAAACGCCGCCAAGGCGTTTCTGACCTCGGCGGGTGTCTTTGCCTGTCGCACGGTTTTGGGACGCGCTGGGACAGATGTAGGCCGCTTGGCGGCGGGCTTGCGCGCCACAGGCTTGCCCGACTTCGCAGCTTTGGCCTTCACAGCCGGTTTTTTGACAGTCTTCATGCATTTCCTCCATTGATCACACGCAACCCGGCGCGCACGGTGTAGCGGGCCGCCAGCGCCGCCAGCTCATCCTCGGGCAGGCCGCCGGCCAGCAGCGCCCGCAGCTCGGGCGTCATGGCCACGCCGCGCTGTACCAGCTCGCTGGCCGCCTGGAACGGCGTTAGCACCCGCACCGGGGCCACCGTGCTGGTGGTCGTCACGGCCACCGCCAGGGCGCTGCTCTCTTTGGGCAGCCAGGTGCGCTCGGGGGCCTGCTCAATCACCTTGTACGGGTCTATGCGGCCGCCAAACGGCGTCACGTTGGCCTTGCGCTTGGCAGCGGCCTCTTCATCCGTGGCGGCGTCAAAGGCAAAGCGCTCCACCTCTTTGCGGTTGGTTTCCAGCTGGGTGTCGGCCGGGCGGGCATAGTCTTCGCCAATCACGTTGGCGCTATCGGCAAAGCCCGCGTCGTCCTTGCCCACCACAGGGATGCTGTGCAGCAGCTCGTGGCCGTCGGCATCTTTCAGCAGCACCAGCGCGGCATCGGCCTGGTACGGGCTGGTGGTGATGGGCAGCTTCTCGCCCACCATCACGCCAGGCACGCCGCTCACGTCAAACTCGCGGCCCTTGAACTGCACGCGAAGCTGGTCGCGCACCAGGCGCGGCTCGGGGTGCTGGGTCAGCAGCTCCTGGCACACGGCCAGCGGCGGGGCCAGGCGCAGCTGCTGGGCGGCAATGGTCAGCCACAGGGCGTAGCGGGTTTTGCCGTGGCGGCTGTGGATCTGGTTGGCGTTGTACCAGGTGGCCCAGCGCTGGGCCTGGGCGTTCAGGTC
>JAYVXE010000111.1:0-2175 GCA_043785395.1 Burkholderiaceae bacterium
CGCGCCGCTTCCAGTGCACCCGTGGATCTGGCTCTGCCAGGCCACCGGGTGCGCCCCCTTGAGGGGGGAGCGCCGCAGGCGCTACGGGGGTGGGCCACACTCCCAGTTGTCAATCAAGCGCGTGGCCCCCAGCCGGGCTGCGCCTAGCACTACCAGCGTGCCTGCTGCGTCTTGCGCTTGCGGGGCTTGCAGGTCGGTGCGGCGGCGGATGCTCAGGTAGTCGACTTGCCAGCCCTGGGCCTGGAGTGCGCCCAGCGCCTGCGCTTCGAGCATGGGCGCTTGTTGGGGCAGTGCGGCACCGGCGCTGAGCGCTTGCTGCGCCAAGTGCTGCAAGGCCTGCGGCAATTGCCGTGCTTGCTGGCGTTCGCCAGCGCTCAGGTAGCCGTTGCGCGAGCTCAGCGCCAGGCCGTCGGCGGCGCGGTAAGTTTCGCCCGCCACAACCTCGATCGGCAATGCAAATTGCTGCACCAGCTGGCGGATCACCAGCCACTGCTGGTAGTCTTTTTTGCCAAACACCGCCACACCACGGGCGTGACCGGCAAAGACCGCCGACAACAGCTTCATCACCACCGTTGCGACGCCGGCAAAGAAGCCGGGGCGAAACTGGCCTTCCAAGATGTCGGCCAGCGCCGGATCCGGCTGCACTTTGAAGGTCTGCGGCTGCGGGTAGAGGTCGGCCTCGCGCGGCGCAAACAGCACATCGCAGCCGCTGGCGGCGAGGGCTGCGCAATCGGCCGCCCAGGTGCGCGGGTAGCTGTCGAAGTCTTCGTGCGGCAAAAACTGCAAGCGGTTGACAAAGATGCTGGCCACCGTCACATCGCCCAGCGGCTTGGCCTGCGCCAGCAAGGCCAGGTGGCCGGCGTGCAGGTTGCCCATGGTGGGGACGAAGGCGGGGCGCTGAAACCGGCTTAGCGCTTGGCGCAAGGCATCAATACTGTGGACGATCTCCATGCTGTCTGCTCCCCTTCAGGCTTGTAGTTGCAGCGTGCAGCCGTCGCCCAAGGCGTCGCGCCAAACCCGTACCTGGCTCGCCGCAGGCTGCATGTCGGCCAGCGCTGCGGCGATGAAGGCGCACAGGTTCTCCAGCGTCGGCACACCCAGGCCGGGCACTTCGTCGAGCAAATGGTGGTCGAGCTGGGCCCGCACATCGAGCAGCCGTTGGCGCAAATACCCCAGGTCGATCACCATGCCGCTGTGCGGCTCTAGCGGCCCTTGGACGCTGACCTCGGCGTGGTAGGTGTGGCCGTGGATGCGGCGGCTGCCCTCGGCTTCGATCTGGCGTTGCAAGGTGTGGGCGGCATCAAAGAAAAAGCGCTGGCTGACAGTGAAGAGCATGGGAATTGAAAAAAAGAGTGCGCCGCACCAACGCGGCGCCGATATCAGCGGATGCCGGTGAGTTTGTGGGTTTGCAGGCTGAGGCGCCAAGCGGGGCGGCTCAAGCAGGTTTGGATGCACAGGGCGGTATGCGCGGCTTGCTCCGGGCTGTCCAGCGGCTGCAGAAAACGCTGCCCAAAACGGCCCGCCGACTCCAGCAGGTCGAGCGACATTCCGGTCTGCGGCCAGACCACTTTGAGCTCTTGGCCGCTGCGCTGCAACCAGGGTGCACCGGCTTTGGGGCTGACACACAGCCAGTCGATGCCGGGCGGCGCCAGCAGGCTGCCGTTGGTTTCTACCGCAATCCGAAACTGCCGTGCATGCAGGGCGGCAATCAGCGCCGGGTCGATTTGCAGCAGCGGCTCGCCGCCGGTCAAGACCGTCAAGCGGTTGGCCGCCGCCGTGGGCCAGAGTGCGGCTATCTGGTCGGCCAGTGCGTCGGCGTCGGCAAACTTGGCGCCCAGCGTGCCGTCGGTGCCAACAAAATCGGTGTCACAAAATTGGCAGACTGCCGTGGCCCGGTCGGCCTCGCGTCCGCTCCAGAGGTTGCAGCCGCTGAAACGGCAGAAAACGGCCGGCATGCCCGCCTGGCCGCCCTCGCCTTGCAAGGTGTAGAAGATTTCTTTGACGCTGTAAGCCATGGTGGAAAGTGGGCTGGGATGGGGATGTACGGTTGGCGCTAACTGTCATGCACTGGGCCAAGCACCGAGCGATGAAACCGCGCCGCTTCCAGTGCACCCGTGGATCTGGCTCTGCCAGGCCACCGGGTGCGCCCCCTTGAGGGGGGAGCGCCGCAGGCGC
>JAYVXE010000112.1:0-2174 GCA_043785395.1 Burkholderiaceae bacterium
CGCATCAACGGGCGCAGCGTGCTGGTGGAAATTGTTGGCCCGGTGGCGGTGGTGGTGAACGGCGGCAAGCTTGAGAGTGCCAGCAATGCCAGCAATGCCAACACCCGCAAAACCCAGTTGGAATGGGACAAGCGGGGTAGTTTTATCGTGGGGGTGCGGCAAAGCGGCGGCAGCCAAGTGCGCCTGGTCTACGACAGCGCAGGCCGACTGGTGCGCCGCACCGAGGATGACGGCGTGCGCAGCATCCAGACCGACATGGGCTACGACGCCGCCGCGGTCCGTCAAAGACAAAGCATGCAAGTCACTGGCTGGCAACTGAGCCCGCAAGGCGAGCGCATCGAGGCGAGCCGGCAAAGCTTGCAAACCGAAAGCAACACCTACAACGCCAAAGGCGAGCGCAGCCAAACGCTGGACGCAGCCGGGCGCAGCACCGGCTACCGCTACGACAGCGCCGGGCGCACCACCGCCTTGCTCGATGGACAAGGCAACCGCAACCAGTTCCGCTTTGACAGCGAGGGAAAACTCACGCAAATCGGTTTGTACCGCGCCGGCCAAGAGCAGCCTGAGCGCGCCGCCTACTACTGGCACGACAGCCAAGGCCGGCTAAGTCAGCGCCTGCAGGCCGATGGCCGGCTGGACAACTACGGCTACGACGCCGCAGGCCACTTGGTGGAGCACATCGATGGCGATGGTATCCGCCAGCGTCACCTGGAAAACGCCGACCACAGCGTGCAAGCCCAGCTCCGGCAAAGCCCGGACGGCTGGTTGGAGCTGAAGCTGAACCGGAATGGGCCGCGTAGCAGCGCAGGTGCCGCAGGTGCTGCTGGTGCGGCAGGCCAGCCGCCAGCCCGGCTGCGCGACGATTTTGGCCGCACGGTCTACCTGCGTCTGGCCGACCACGGCGCCCAAAGCGCGCAGTACAACCTGGCCGACCAGCTCAGCGTCTTGACCCACGCCGACGCAGGCCAAACCCATTACCGCTACGACGCGCAAGGCCGACTGGTGCAAAAGCACTACGTCCCCGCAGGCAAGGAAGCCGCATCGGAGCCAGGCAACACCAGCACGCACCTGCACTACCAAGGCAGCCTGCTGGCCAGCGTGCAAGACCCGGTGCAAAGCAGCCAGATCAGCTACGACAGCCTTGGTCGGCCGATCGCGCAGAGCACCAGCTTGCACATTGCAGGGCGCAGCCACAGCTACCACAGCGCCACCCGCTACAGCGCCGACGGGCAGATCCAAAGCCGCACGCTGGCCGATGGCCGGGTGTTGCGCAGCCGACGCGGCGCAGCGAGTCTGGGCGCATCGGTGCAAAGCCTGGAGCTGCAAAGCGTCTGGGTTGCCCAGGTGTTGGATGGGGTCGAGCGCTACCTGGGCGACACAAGTGCCGCTCTGTTGGCGCAGCTATTGCCCTCGCAAAGCATCGCCAGCGACATCGAGCTTGACCCCTTCAACGGCCTGCGCCAGTACACGGCTGGCAACGGACTGGCGACCGAGCGGGAATACGACCGCGCCGGCAGGCTCACGGCACAGCGCACAGCACACATCAGCACCTACCACTACGACTACAGCGCAGGGCCACGCATCCGTGCCATTGCGCAACAGCAGGGCCAGGGCGGCTTGATCAAGACCGACTACCGCTACCAAGGCTTTGGCGCCTTGGTGCCGGAGGCAGGGCCAAGCCCAGATGCAGGCCTTCTGGGCCAATCCGCCAGTGTCGCAGGCGCGCAGGCCCTCAAAATGGGCAACAGCCCCGGCGCAGCGCGCCCCAGCCAAACGGCCCCCGTGCCCCCTTCCAGCACCCGCTGGCCCCGCGACGCGCAGGGCCGCACGCTGCAAGACCGGCACTGGCGCTACAGCTACACGCCCAGTGGGCAGGTGCAAAGCGTGCACGACCAGGACGGGCACACCATAGCGCGCTACCAGTACAACAGCCTGGGCCAACGGGTGGGCAAAAGCGTCTACCGCAATGGCGAAGAAACCCGCCACCACTACCTCTGGCAGGCCGGAAAACTTGTGGCTGAAATCGACCAGCAAGGGCAGATCACCAGCCAATACCTGTACCTGAATGAAGGCACAAAAGGCTTGCCACTGGCCAAACTGGAAAGCGCAGGCAACCCGGACAACGGCAGCGGACGAGCGCGCACCCTGTACATCCACAGCAACCACCTGGGCAC
>JAYVXE010000113.1:0-7293 GCA_043785395.1 Burkholderiaceae bacterium
ATGAAGAATCCCGTGCCAAGCCAGATCAGCGCGACAACCGCCGCAATCAGCCCGGCACCAATGCCGGCGCTTTTCATGTCGGGCTGGAAACCGCCGCCATTGCCACCACTGCCACCACTGCCTCCGCCGGAGCCATTGCTGCCCCCGCCAAACATGCCATTGCCACCACGCCCCGCATTCTTTTTGCCGCCAAAGAGCCCACCCAGCTTGCGGTTGAAATCACGCCACAACTCATCCAAATCTGGCGGTGCTTGGCTTGGGCTTGGTGCGCGGCCGCGCGGCTCGGGTGGCTGTGTGGGTCGGTCCACACCGGGTTCATCCGGTTTAGCAGGAGGGGTGGGAGGAGTGGGAGGGGGTGGATTGGGCTTGGGCTCAACGCTGGCGCCATCGTCACCACGACCCCAGCGCGGATCGTTCAAATTAAACGCTCCCGCAATGCGCTGCGAAAATGCGGCCCAGCGAACAGCCCGTAAATTAAGGTTCATTCAGAAATCTCTTTTCTGTCCTGCAAAATAGTGGCACATCAAGTGGCATCGCCATCGGCGGCACCAGCGATTATCACGGTCGCATCAGCCAACACTGTATCGATAAGTTTTTGCCGTAAGTCAGCCAAACCCTCACCGCTGCGCGCACTGGCAAAAATACGCGGCACCTGCTCCCCATTCAAGGGGTACAGGTCTTGCAACTGAATCGGCCAACGCTCTTTTTCAAGGGCATCAAGCTTGTTAAACACCAAAACCTGCGGCACGGACGCCGCGCCGATATCGGCCAGCACGCGCTGCACCTCGGCAATTTGCTCGGCGTAATGGGGGCTAGAGGCATCCACCACATGCAGTAGCAAGTCGGCATCAACCGCCTCTTGCAATGTTGCCTCGAAAGCATCCACCAAACCATGCGGCAAATTGCGGATAAAACCAACGGTGTCAGAAAGTGACACCGAGCGCCCGGCTTCGCCCAAATACAACTGGCGTGTGGTGGTGTCGAGTGTCGCAAACAACTGGTCGGCCGTATAGGCGCGGGCTTTGACCAAGGCATTGAACAGCGTCGATTTACCGGCGTTGGTATAGCCGACCAGCGAGATGTTGAAAGCATCGCGACGCTCACGTTGTCGGCGTTGGGTTTGGCGCTGGCGCTTGACCTTTTGCAAACGCTCTTTGGTGCGTTTGATGGCTTCGCCAATCATGCGGCGATCGAGCTCAATTTGCTTTTCGCCCGGGCCGCCGCGCATGCCAATACCACCGCTTTGCCGCTCCAAGTGCGACCAGCGGCGCACCAAGCGGGTGCTGACATATTGCAAGCGCGCCAACTCGACTTGCAATTTGCCTTCGTGGCTGCGTGCACGCTGGGCAAAAATTTGCAAAATCAGCAAAGTTCGGTCGTTCACCGGCAACTCCAGATGGCGCTCTAAATTGCGCTGCTGGGCCGGGCTCAAGGACTGGTCAAAGAGGATTTCTAGCGCGCCGTGCTGCTCGGCCATAAAGCGGATTTCATCCGCCTTGCCACTGCCAACAAACAGGGCTGCGTCCGGTGCCTTGCGCTTGCACACCATGCGCGCAACCGGCTGCAAACCGGCCGTCTGCGCCAGCAGGCCGAGCTCGGCCAGCTCCGCATCAAAATGCGGCAAACCCAAATCGACACCGACCAGCAAGACAGGTATCAACGGGGTCGCAGAAGAATCAGGGGAACTCAAGTGTGCAAATCCGTGGGCAACGCCCACCTGCTGCCAGTGCAGGTGTGCATGTCAAGCGGCAGCAGGCGGCTCTGTGACTTCGGTCGTCGAGAAGTTCACAGCACGGCCGGGCACGATGGTGGAGATGGCGTGTTTGTAGACCATTTGCGTCACGGTGTTGCGCAGCAAGACCACATACTGGTCGAATGACTCAATCTGCCCTTGCAGCTTAATGCCATTGACCAGGTAAATGGATACTGGAACATGTTCCCGCCGCAGTGCGTTCAGGAAAGGGTCTTGGAGGAGTTGGCTTTTATTGCTCACGATATGTTCCGTGTTCAAGGATGTTGTTGTAAACCATGACCTTACCACAGCTGGCGGTGATACTGGCAAAAACCTGGATTGACCCAGTGCAAAAAAAGGCGCTAGCCAATGCTACGCACGATCCGCATAGGGATTGGTCGAGCTCTTCATCTGAATCCGCAGCGGCGTGCCGACCAGGTTGAATTCCTTGCGGAACCGCCCTTCCAAAAAGCGCTTGTAGGCGTCCGTTACATGTTCGAGCGAATTGCCGTGGACCACGATCACCGGCGGATTCATGCCGCCTTGGTGCGCGTAGCGCAGCTTGGGCCGGAACATGCCGCTGCGCTGCGGGCTCTGGAACTGCACGGCCTCCAGCAGCAAGCGGGTCAACACCGGCGTTGACATCTTGCACGTGGCGGCACGGTGGGCCTGGGTGATGGCACTCCAAACGGGGCCCAAGCCGAGGCGTTTTTGCGCCGAAATAAAGTGCACGGCAGCAAATTTCAGAAACGGCAGGCGGGTCTCGATTGAGCGCTGCACCAGTTCGCGCTGGTAGGCGTCGACAGCGTCCCACTTATTGACCGCCAGCACCACGGCACGTCCGCTCTCCAAAATAAAACCGGCGATGTGCGCGTCTTGGTCGGTCACGCCTTGCTCGGCATCGAGCAGTAGCAGCACGACGTTGGCCGACTCGATGGCTTGCAGTGTTTTGACCACCGAGAATTTTTCAATCGCCTCGAACACCTTGCCTTTGCGGCGCAGTCCGGCCGTGTCGATCAGCTCGAACTGCTGGCCGTCGCGCTCAAACGGCACGCTGATCGCATCCCGCGTGGTGCCGGGCAGATCAAACGCGACCAGGCGCTCTTCCCCCAACCAGGTGTTGATGAGCGTTGATTTACCCACGTTGGGGCGGCCCGCAACCGCCAGCCGGATGCTGCCGCTCGGCTCGGTGGGCGCGTCCTCGTCGGGCTCGGGCAGTTGCAGCGCTGCCAGTGCAAAGTCAACCAAGCTGCGGATGCCTTGCCCGTGGGCCGCCGAAATGGGGTAGACCTGGCCCAAACCGAGCTCGAAGAACTCGACAAGTTGCGCACCTTCCTTCATGCCTTCGGCCTTGTTGGCCACCAGTACACAGGGTTTGCCCAGGCGGCGCAAATACTTGGCGATTTCGTGGTCTTGGGCCGAAATACCAGCCCGCGCATCCACCACAAACACGACAACGTCGGCCTCGGCCACCGCTTGCCGGGTTTGCCTGGCCATTTCTTTGAAAATGCCACTGGCGGCATCGGGCTCGAAGCCGCCAGTGTCGATCACGATGTATTCGTGCTTGCCTTGTTTGCCAGCGCCGTAGTGCCGGTCTCGCGTCAAACCGGCAAAGTCAGCAACGATGGCGTCGCGGGTTTTGGTCAGCCGGTTAAAGAGCGTCGATTTACCGACATTGGGGCGCCCAACAAGGGCAATCACTGGCTTCATGGATTCTTTTCAATCACGGCTAACACGACAACATACGACACAGCTTGCGCAAAACGTCGAATTTTTCAAATCTGCAAACGCTGCAAACGCTGCAACGCAGCTCCTAGGAGCCTGTCGGACTTGGGGCGTCGAAAGCGAAAATCAACCCCAGCGAGGACAGTTTTTGCCGGATTTGCAGGCTCATAGCCCGGCTATGGGCCAAAAAGACGGTGAAAAATGGACCGCTGCGGTCGATTTTCAGCCGGCGCTCCCCAAGCCCGACAGGCTCCTAGGCTTCTCACTCAGGCTTAAAACCAAAAACACCGCCCTTTTGGGTCACCACGACCAAGGTGGTACCGGCAACCACCGGTGCGGCGGCAATGGCCGAGCCGTCGGTCGAGACGCGGGTCAAGGGGCTGCCGTCTTCACGCGACAACAGATGCACCACGCCAGTGCTGTCGCCGACCACAACCGAGCGTCCAAGCGCCAAAGGTGCCGTCAAGGTCCGGTACTGGAGCCGGTCCGTGGCCCAGGCACGTTCGCCGTCGGCACGCTTCCAGGCCAGCACTTTGCCGTCGGCCTCGGTACCAAAGAGCATGCTGTCGTCACCGTGCACACCCTCAAACCCAACGGCGGGCTTGGTCCACAGGCTTTTCCCCTGCTGCGCATCGACACAGCCAACGCCCATCTGGAACGCCCGCACGCACACCACAGAGCCAACCCGACTGACACGGCCCACCAAGTCCACCAAACGCTCAACGTCATTGGTGGCACGCGGCGTCGCCACCGCAGCGTCCCACAGCACGCTGCCATTGTTCGGATTCAAGCCTGATAAGTGGCCTGACAGGCCCACCACCAAGGCATCACCGACGGCGAGCAGTACACCCGGCTGGCGCAGGATCAAGGGCTCGTTGTTGGGGCGTTGCTGCGCCCACAATTTACGCCCTGTGCGGCCATCGAGTGCGGTCACCGAACGATCGGCCGACAGCACAAAAATCCGCCCGCCAGCGACCAAGGGTGCGGTATAGGTTTGGGCCGCGAGCTTATGGCGCCACAGTTCGCGGCCCTCGGCCAAGGCGACCACGTGGTTGCTGCGGGTCACCACCGCAGCCGTACTGCCATCGCTGCCAACGCCTGCTGCCAACGGTGTTTTGAGCGCCACGCGCCACTGGCTGCGACCACTCTGGGCATCGATGGCCAGCACCGTGCCGTCGCTGCTCGCCAGGGTTGCAATCTGGCCATTGACGCTCACACCCAGCGGGAAATTGACGGGCTCGATGTGTGTCGACCAGGCCGCACGAATCCCTATCAGCGCCACATTGGCGGGGAGTTCGGCTGGCAAGGGTTTTTTGATACTGCTGGAGCATCCCACCAAAGCAGAAACTAAAAATATAGCTGCCAGCGCTTTATGGGCGGGCGAATAAGGGCGAAAACTCTTAAATTTCACTTGGAACCCTCTGCCGCAGGTGCGGCGGATGCGAGCACGACGCTCTTGGGATCAACGCCTTGGGCGTTGAGCTTAACGGCGACCAAGTTGCGATAGGCATCTTGGTCTGCGAACTTTTGGTAGGCCTGGGTATAGGCCGCAACGGCCTCGGTGGTTTTGCCTTGCAACAGCAGCACATCGCCTTGGCGGTCTGCCACCAAGGCCTCGAACTCTTTGGGAAAGCCGCCCTGCAACTGCTGCAGTGCCGGCTCTATCTCATTGGCTTGTACCAACAGGGCCGCCAGCCGCAGACGGGCAATTGCCTGGTAGCCAGGGTCACTGGCCTTTTCTGCCACCCAGCGCAGGTTTTCCTGGGCGGCTTGCGCGGCTTGCGGGCTGGCCTGCTCGCTTTGCACCTTGGCGGCCAACAAGCCGGCCTGTTGTGCATAGGCAGTTCTTCCAAATTTTTCACGGATATCGCTGAACGCACGCTCTACCCGCACCACGTCACCGGCGCTGGCCGCCCGTTCGACCTCGTCGTACAGTGCGCCAGCCTGGGCCGCTTGGTTGCGCTGCCAGTACTGGTAGCCGCTCCAGCCCAGCACGGCCAGCATGGCCACCACCAGCACGCCCGTGATCCAGTTGCCGTAGCGGCGCCAAAAATGCTTGAGTGCGTCAAGTTGCTCTTGTTCTTCGAGGTCGAGATGTTGTGCCATGGGGTACCGCAATAAGAAGCTCAGGATTGTAGGATGTGGGCCCAGGCCGGCACGTCATGCAGTGTCTGCACCGTTTGCTGGCCCAGCCCGTCACGCAGCGATTTGAGCGTCACTTCGCCGCGCGCCATCTCGTCGGCGCCAAACACCAGCGCATAGCGGGCCCCGCTGGCATCGGCTTTTTTAAATTGCGCCTTGAAGCTTCCCAAGCCCTCGGCGGTGCTGGCGTGCATTTGCACCCGCACCCCGGCACGGCGCAATTGCTCCAGGGTCTGCAATAGTTGAGGCATCGCGTCGGCGTGTGCCACGACGGCATAAACGTCGGGCACGGGCACTGCCAGCTCGGCGCCCTGCTCTTTGAGCAACTCCAAGATCCGCTCGATGCCCAGCGCCCAGCCAACCGCTGGCGCAGGCTTGCCGCCGATTTGGGCGATCAGGTCATCGTAGCGACCACCAGCGCACACCGTGCCCTGCGCGCCCAGTCGGTCGGTGACAAACTCAAACACCGTCAGGTTGTAGTAGTCAAGGCCGCGCACCAGGCGCGGGTTGATGCTGTAGGCGATTTGGTTGGCGTCAAGTATTGCCCGCAGCCCGGCAAAGTGCGCCAGCGACTGCGCCCCCAAAAAGTCCATCAATCGGGGCGCCGCTTCCAGCAGGTCTTTCAGGGCCGGATTTTTGCTGTCAAGAATGCGCAGCGGATTGCTGTGCAAGCGGCGCTTGGCGTCTTCGTCAAGCTGCTCTGAATGGCCCTCAAAATACGCAATCAACGCAATCCGGTGCTGCGCCCGCTCGGCTGGCTGACCCAGGCTATTGAGCTCCAAACGAACGTCGCTCAGGCCAAGCTCGCGCCACAGTGCCGCCGCCAACAGGATCAGCTCGGCGTCGGCCTCTGGCCCGGCAAAGCCCAGCGCCTCAGCCCCGATTTGGTGAAACTGGCGGTAGCGCCCACGCTGTGGCCGTTCGTGGCGAAACATCGGGCCGATGTACCAAAGCCGTTTACCACCGTCGTAGAGCAAGGAGTTTTCGACCACCGCCCGCACAACGCTGGCCGTGTTCTCGGGCCGCAGCGTGAGCTGCTCGCCGTTGAGCCTATCTTCGAAGGAGTACATCTCCTTCTCGACAATGTCGGTGACCTCGCCAATGCTGCGCACAAACAGCGCCGTGTGCTCAACAATGGGCGTGCGGATATTGCGGTAGGCGTAGCGCCCCATCACGCCGCGCACGATCGCCTCCAGCCACTCCCAGCGCGCCGACTCGGGCGGCAGGATGTCGTTCATGCCTTTGACGGCGGTCAATTTCTCCACCCGGCCCACACGGGCGGAATCGGCAACCGGGGGTGTGGCCAAGGCCTTCGATGTTTCAGTCATGGGCTAACCAGTCCGTTCAGGCGTTGGCGACAGTGCATGGCCGCCAAAGCGTTTTTCAATGTAGTTTTCGACCAATTGGTGGAATTCGGCCGCAATATTGTCACCGCGCAGGGTCAAGGCTTTCTCGCCGTCGATGAAGACCGGCGCCGCCGGGGCCTCGCCCGTGCCCGGCAGGCTGATGCCGATGTCGGCATGTTTGCTCTCACCGGGGCCGTTGACGATGCAGCCCATCACCGCCACCCGCAGCGCCTCAACCCCTGGGTAGCGGCTGCGCCAAAGGGGCATTTGCAGGCGCAGGTAGTCGTCAATTTGTTTGGCCAACTCTTGGAACGTGCTGCTGGTGGTGCGGCCACAACCAGGGCAAGC